>CAZOZU010000423.1:0-2424 GCA_964584355.1 uncultured Rikenellaceae bacterium | reverse complement strand
CCTCCCTGCAGGCTGGCTCCTCACTAAAATAGCCCATCGGGCTATTTTTTAACGTTCGGCCCTCTGCTTCGCAAGGAGAGGGACATTGTCATGCGTATATTATTGATTGTTAGCTGATTTGATTAAGAAATACTGTAATTTTATTAAGTACTTCTTTCATGTTTTTCAATTCTTCGTTCTTGATTCTCAGAACTCTAATACCCAGTTCTTCCAATTCATTATCCCTGTACTCATCATAATCTTCAGATCTATCATGGATTGGACCATCAACTTCTATTATTACTTTCTTTTCGTTACAATAGAAATCAGCAATGAAGTAATTATACCTCGACAGATTCCCTTTGTATAAGATTGGATGTTGTCTTAAAAACTTTAATCCTGATATTCTCTTTCCCCTCAGCTCTTTCCACAGTAGCTTTTCCGACTCAGTCATATTATTTCTAAGATCCCTGGCATGCTTTTTAATCAAGTTGAAATCATACTTTCGGAATTCCGACATATTTATATATTCCACTTATTTGTTCAAAGTTAAAATCAATTTTTAAATAAAGCCCCCTTCCTTGCGTTAGCAGGGAAGGGGGTTGGGGGATGGGTACATGAAGTTAGCAGGGAAGGGGGTTGGGGGATGGGTACATGCAGTTTATTTCAGCTTCTCCTTAAAAAATGCCACCGTCCTGCTCCATGCCAGCTTAGCCGCCTCTTCATTATAACGGTCAGGATTTGTATCGTTGTTGAAGGCATGTTTTGCACCGGGGTATATGAATATCTGGTATTCTATATTGTTCTTTTTCAGTGCCTCTTCAAAAGCAGGTATCCCTGCATTTATTCTTTCATCATCTCCTGCATAGTGAGCCATCACAGGAGCTTTGATCTTTGATACATCCTCAGCTGAAGACTGTCTGCCATAATATGGAACAGAAGCATCCAGATCGGGAGCATTCACAGCAACTTCGTTGGTTATTCCACCTCCCCAGCAAAAACCTGTACAGCCAACTTTACCGGTCGATTTGGGGTGTGTTTTGAGATATTTTACTGCTGCCACGAAATTTTTTGTTGTCTCCTCACTGTTGAGTTTTCCAAACAGCTCACGAACATTGCTGTTATCTTCAGGTGTACCTCCAACAGGAGAGAGAGCATCAGGTGCAAGAGCCAGAAAACCCTCCCGGGCCATTCTTCTTGTAACATCTTGAATATGAGGCACTAACCCTCTATTCTCATGTATAACTATTACAGCCGGGAATTTACTGCCTATTTCCGGACTGGCCAGATAACCCCTCACATCGCCGGTTACACCTGGATAATTTATAAACCCAGCAGTAACAGCTGGATCCTGAACAGATTTACCGGCTGCTTTAATATGGTTATCTCCCAGGACAGGCATAAGTGCAACAGCGGCTGCTGCGCTTCCTGTTACCAGTGCAAGTTTCTTCAGGAATTGACGACGGGATGTCCGCCCTTCCCTGTAGTCTTTGTAAAATTCAGTAACTCTCTTTTCCATATTTTTTGATTTTGAGATATAAATATTCAGCAGTGTATACAAAATACAATTTACAAAAAAATATGAACCTTTTTATTATTAAAACTGAAATGCTAGTTTCGTTGTTTATTAAGTGAACAAAACACTTCAATTAAATTTTATACTTATGAAACAGGATATTGAAATTGCCCAGGAGGCACACATAAAGCCTATTGTGGAAATAGCTGCCAGGCTTGGTATTCCTCAGGATGAACTGGAAATGTATGGCAGGTATAAAGCAAAGATACCTCTTCATTTTATTGATGAGGAAAAGGTTAAAAAGGCAAAGCTGATACTTGTAACAGCTATAACACCAACCCCTGCGGGTGAAGGAAAAACAACAACATCAATTGGTCTTGCCCAGGCCTTGAACCGTCTTGGACAGAAGACTACAGTTGTTTTACGTGAACCATCATTGGGACCGGTATTCGGTATTAAAGGGGGTGCTGCAGGTGGCGCTTACTCACAGGTGATACCCATGGAGGATATAAATCTTCATTTCACCGGTGATATGGCAGCTGTAGAAAAAGCACATAATCTGTTGGCAGCTCTGATTGATAATAATATACAATCAAAAAACGGGAAGCTGGGGATTGATCCCAGAACAATTGAATGGAAAAGAGTTACAGATATGAATGAGAGATCGCTCAGAGATATTGTAATAGGTCTGGGCGGTACTACTGAAGGGATTCCGCGACAGTCAGGATATAACATAACTGCTGCATCAGAAGTGATGGCAACACTTTGTCTTGCAAGAGATCTTGTCGATCTTAAAGAGAGGCTTGGAAATATATTCATTGGGTATACTTACGACGACAAACCGGTTTTTGCACGTGACCTTAAGGCACAAGGCGCAATGGCTGCACTTCTTAAAGAAGCCATTATGCCTAACCTGGTACAGACACTTG
>CAZOZU010000422.1:0-2437 GCA_964584355.1 uncultured Rikenellaceae bacterium | reverse complement strand
ACTAGCGAGATGTTCGGTTCACTCATCAAATCACGTCTTCTCTGGTAATTGAATCCTCCACTCAGATAAAAATTCTTATGTGGAATAAGTTCTGCCCCCATAACAACATGTCTCATCATATTTTCAAAGAATTCTGATCCCAGTAGAAAATCTGAACTCGCAGAGACAGTATCATTATATTGATATGTAAGGTCATATTTCTCCAGATGGTTAAGAGTGAGTGAGAAGCGTAATGGAGCATAAGCCAGTTTTTGTGATACACCTGCCTGGATCTCAAATGGCAGTTTCTGGCGTTCCTCGCCTGCATACCTTGTAACCTGGAGACCCAGATTCTTTATTGCCAGACCGGCAGAAAAATAACCGGATCGACTTCTGTAACCAGCTCCAAAGTCAAATGCAAATCCAAATGAAGTATACTTTTCAAGATGAGATAATATTGGTTTAAAGTTAATTCCAAAGGAAAAGAGGGTGTCAATTTCTCTTGAATATATTATTGACATTGCATATTCTGAAGCCGAAAAGGATCCGGTGATGATCCCTGATGCATCTGCAGCGGTAAATGAACCATAATTAAGGTAAGTTACTCCGGCAGCAAAATTTCCGATTCCGGAAAATGAACGGGAATACATTGCGAGTCCATAATTTATCCCGGCAAAATAATTGACATAATTAAGAGCAATACTATTATTCATTGCTGCTTGCAATATGGCCGGATTATGGTATGCAAGATTAAGATTGTCGCCATTAAGTGAAACGTTTGAGCCTCCCAGTGAGGAGATGAGACCCGAGTGTGTCAGATTAAGGAATTCATATACATTGTCTCCACCTGTTTGTGCTTTTAAAGCCTGAACAAACATGAATACCAGGATAATATGTATGATTTTTTTAACCATCATTTCAATCAGGTTCAAATATAGCAGGATTTAAATAAACGGACTAATAATGTAAATTAGTATTAATGAGAAGGATATATGCAGATAAGATCAGGCGGTTTTACCAGTCAAAGCAAGACCTTCATCAATATTTTTCTGACGGTCGTTGATCTGTGACAGGAAAAGACCTGTAATAACAATTAGCATACCTGCAATATTCTGCAATGTGAGCCTGTCGCCGAGAATAAAAAATGCGAATACTGCAGTAAATACAGGGATACAATTTGTAAATACATTTGCTCTGGATACGCCTATTTTCTTTATAGAATATGCAAAGAGAATAAAGGCTCCGCATGAGGCAAAAACCGATAATTCAATTATAGGGATAATACTTTTTGTTACAAACGGGGTATTAATGAACTGATGGAAATCAGTGATCAGGAAAACAGGTAAAAATAGAATCATACCTATTATGTTCTGTATAGTAACAATAAAAACCGGACTATATGTACCTACAAGCCTGCTAAGGGTAAGATTAAAACCAACTGCTGATAAAACAGCAAGGAGTAAAAGTGCTATTCCTTTAATATTAAATGACATGTAACCATCCTTGTTGATTATAAATATTATTACACCAATGAATGACAGAACAATGCCGGCATAATTAATAATTCTGAGTTTTTCCTTTAGAAAGACCCATGCAGCGAGAGCAGCAATAACCGGTATTAACGAGATAATGACAGAGCCCACAGTAGCTGAGACATATGTAAGTCCGAAACTTTCACCGAGGAAATAAAAAAATGGCTCGAATAGTGCAAGAATAAAAAAATACTTTCTGTCGGCTCTCTTTATTTTCTTAAAGCCCTTAGTTATAAGAAGGAATGTTGTAAGGAGCAATACCGCAATTACCAGCCTGGAAAATACAATTGTCAAAGGGAGATATGTTTCATTAGCAATTTTAAACCAGATAAAAGAAAATGACCAGAAAATTATTGCCAGTAAAACAGCTCCGTATGTTCTTAATATATTCTTCAAAATAGTAACTTCTAATTTACTGTTAATGGTGCCGCGAATTTATACTATATATTTAAAATACTTGAAGAGATCCTGGAAAATCTCTTTGATTAAATATTTCCTCGTGGGTTGCCACGGGAATATTCAGCTATAAGGATTTTCTTTGTTTCGGGACTATCATTAATGTATTTATTTCGAACGGAATAGAATTTATTCTAATTTCAACATGTAATAGTCAGTAATATAGATAAATAACTCAAAATATTATTTCGAACATGTTTATAAAATGAGATACTTGTGATTTGTTACTGAACCATAATTTGTTATATTTGCCGCCTCAGGTCAGCCTGACTGAACCTGTGATTTAAATAATAATATGAGTATTAATTAAGAAACTAAAAATCAGACATAATGAAGATACTGGTATGTATAAGTAATGTGCCTGACACAACTACAAAAATTAAGTTTAATGAAGGGAGTGCAACCATTGATTCGGCTGGTATTCAGTGGGTTATAAATCCATGGGATGAGCTGTCACTTACCCGTGCCCT
>CAZOZU010000421.1:0-2437 GCA_964584355.1 uncultured Rikenellaceae bacterium | reverse complement strand
GATACCATAGGAATCGCTTAGATATTTCTCCATTGCCGGCACCATATAATCTGTATTTTCCTGGCCGTGTTTTCTCCTGATGAACTTGGGGATATATTCCATAGGTCCCGGACGATATAGAGCATTCATGGCAATAAGATCCTCGAACCTGTTAGGCTCAAGATCTCTCAGATATCTTTTCATTCCTGTTGATTCAAACTGGAAGATACCTGTTGTTTCGCCGTTGCTGAATAATTCAAACGTCTTACTGTCGTCAAGGGGTAGTGCATCTATATTTATATCATTACCTTTCGATTTCTTCACATTCTCAACGGCATCTCTGATTATTGAAAGAGTTTTCAGTCCCAGGAAATCCATTTTTAATAGCCCCACCGATTCCACATGATTACCGTCATATTGTGTTACATAGAGATCGGTATCTTTTGCTGTACAGAGAGGGATATTATTATCCAGCGAATCTTTCCCGATTATTATTCCACAGGCATGTACTCCTGTCTGTCTTACAGAGCCTTCAAGCACTTCAGCGTATTTTAGTGTTGAGGCAATAAGTTTATTTGATGAATCTCTTTCTTTAGCCAGTTCAGGCACTTCATTATATGCCTGTGAAAGAGTTACCCCTGGTCGTTCGGGCACCATTTTGGCAAGCCTGTCAGCATCGGGTAACGGAAGTCTCTGAACCCTGGCTACATCCCTTATTGCCATCTTTGCAGCCATAGAACCAAATGTGATAATATGGGCAACTTTATCATGCCCGTATTTGTCAACCACATATCGGAGAACAGATTCCCTACCATCCTCGTCAAAATCAATATCTATATCGGGCATCGAGATTCGGTCGAGATTAAGAAACCGTTCAAAAAGGAGTCTGTATTTAATAGGATCAATATCGGTTATTTTGAGACAATATGCAACGGCAGAACCTGCGGCAGAGCCACGGCCAGGTCCAACGGAGACACCTATTTCCCTGGCAGCTCTGAGGAAATCCTGTACGATCAGAAAGTATCCCGGAAATCCCATCTTAGCAATGGTCTCCAGTTCAAAATCGATACGTTCTGTCTGTTCCCTGGTAAGAGTACCCCATCTTTCTTTTGCTCCCTTATAAGTAAGTGACCTCAGATATTCATCTTTGTCAGTATAATCTTCAGGTAATTCAAAGTCAGGCATAATGAGCTCATGATCAAGCTTGTACTTTTCTATTTTTGCTATGACTTCCGGAACATTATCGATTGCTTCGGGGATATCGCTGAAAATAGCCCTCATTTCTTCCTCGCTTTTAATATACTCCTGTTTCGTATATTTCAATCTGTCGGAATCATCGATAAACTTGGCTGTGTTAATACAAATAAGCCTGTCATGAGCTTCAGCGTCTTCAGCATTTATAAAATGTACATCATTTGTAGCTATAAGCTTTACATTATATTTTACTGACAGTTTTTTCAGAGCCTCTATGACCTTCTGTTGATTTGGAAATACAGTTGTGTCGGCATCAGGGTCGTATGTTTCGTGCCGCTGAATCTCAAGATAAAAATCATCACCAAAGATATCCAGATAACTTTTCAGGGCAGCTTCTGCTCCTTCAATGCTGCCGTTAAGGATCTCATCAGGTATCTCCCCGGCCAGACATGCTGAGGATGCTATAATTCCTTCACTGTATTTTGTCATTAATTCCTTATCAACTCTGGGTTTGTAATAGAAACCTTTTATCCAGGCTGTGGAAATAAGTTTAATAAGATTCTTGTATCCTGTAATATTCTTTGCTAACAAGATCAGATGATCTCCTGAACGGTCCTCCTTTCCTGTAACTTCTGTAAGAGATCTTTTGGCAACATATATTTCACATCCTATTATTGGTTTGATTCCCTTTTTGATAGCTGTGTTATGAAACTCTTTTACTCCAAACATGTTACCATGATCAGTAATGGCAAGGGAATCCATTCCCAGTGATTTTACCTTATCGATAAGTGAAGAAATCTTTGATGCTCCATCGAGAATAGAGTACTGAGTATGAACATGTAAATGTGAAAAACCAGCCATTAAAGGGACAAAATAATCAATTTGATAAGTTAACAAAAATAAGCAAAATTGCTATAAAAGAAGAGTAAATCAGACCTTCCCTTTAAATAATCGGGAAATCATTTTATACTATTCATAAACCCGGATATGCAATCTGTTGATTGAGTCCGCGATTCATGAATCACCTTGTTTAATTTCAGGTCTTTAAAGTGACACAGTCACATATATGGATAGTAAAAGGAATCACTGAATTCCTCACTTATTTACTAATTATTAACCTAAACTACAAGCTATGAGAAAATTTCTCTTGATGTTTTTGGTTTTTTGCGGGTTTGTCTTATCTGCAAGTGCCCAGCAAAGAACTATTTCAGGTACTGTGATCTCTTCTGTAGAAGGAGAGGGGGCTATGCCGGGAGTATCAGTT
>CAZOZU010000420.1:0-2440 GCA_964584355.1 uncultured Rikenellaceae bacterium | reverse complement strand
ATAACAAGAATCTAAGTTTCGTTAAAGGAATTAATGTTGTAACCAGGGACGGGAAGAACCACACTTTCCCTCTAAAGAAACGTAATGAGATAGGACAGCTTATCAATAAGATGTATTGATACCTGTACTTTAAGCACTAAGTTGGCAATTGGCAAAGAGCAGTTGGCAAAACTAATTGCAAAAGATCTGTTACATATTGCTAACTGCCTACTGCTTACTGTTATTCATACCTTAACGAAACAGCAGGATTCCTCATAGCAGCCCTGAAAACCTTTGTACTAATAGTCAGTGAAATAGCAGCCAGCATTATTATGATTGAAAATAACATGATTCCAACGGTAATATCAACATAGTAATCCCAGATACTGTCCATAAGCATCTCCGACATAAAATACCCTGCGGTACATCCAAGAACAGAAGCTATCAGGAGAACCACAAGGAATTTCCTGCTAAGAAGTAACATTAAAAGTGGTACAGGAGCCCCCTGTATCTTTCTAATCCCAATCTCCTTCGTTCTTTTAATAATATCCAGTGAGACAAGGGTATACATACCTGTCAGCGACATCAGTATAGCAACAATAGCCATAAATACGCATACTTTGAGAATGCCTGTATTTACTTCCTTTTCCTCTTCCAGAAGATCCTCCTGGATTCTGCCTCCAAAGATCTGGTCTGGTGCATGTTTTTTCCAGATCTGGTTAATGAAATCCAGTATAACCGCCTGATCTTCAGGTTCTGACCTAACAGTAAGATTATAGTATTGCTCGGTTCCGGATATCCTTAACATAGTCGGTTCAATCTGTTGCCAGACACCTGCTATAAAAAAATCCTCAATAACTCCTATTATATTAAGCTTTGTTGTATCATAGAGTGTTATTGACATTCCTGTACCGCTATCCCATCCGAAATCACTTACCAGTTTCTGGTTGACAATAATTGAATTATTTGCCCTGTCAGCCTCTATCCTCTCTTTTTCGAAAAACCTGCCTTCGATAAGACGCAATCCCATAGTCTGTGCATATTCCGGTCCGATATCCAGTACATCAACTTCCAGTTGCTTATCAATATCTTTTACAGGTCTGCGATAATTTCCCCATCCTATATGTTGCATTGTACCTTCAGCAGATATTACTTTTGGATTAGTTAGTACATCATTACGTAACGAGCTGAATATTTCCGGTAGGACAGGTACAATTATGACCTTATTCTTGTCATATCCCAGGTCAAGAGTACGCTGGTAGTCCGCATTTTTTGTGAATATAACACCCATTACAAGTGCAAGGATAGAGATCGCAAACTGAGCAGTAAGGAGGATTAATGAAAGTTTTCCAGAACCACGGAAAATGGTTTTTCCCCTGAAAACATAAACCGGGCTGAAGGAACTGACATACATGGCAGGGTATACTCCTGATATAAAGCCGGCTAGAAGAAGGAGCAGGACAAGAAATAACCAGAAGATTTCATATTTTGTAAAGGTTAATTTTATTGTCAAATATCCACCCCACAGATTGCCGTAGGCAGGTACCAGAATGTAGGCTAATGCAATACCAATAAATAGTGCGAACAGGCAAATAATCAGAGTTTCTACCATGAACTGGGTAACCAGTTGTTTTCTTTGACCGCCGAAAGTTTTTCTTAATCCTATCTCTTTTAGTCTTTTACTGAATGTGGCAATTGATGTATTGGCAAAATTAAAACAGGCAATGAGCAGGATGAAAATTGCCATAATCGGCGGGGTTTTAACTGCTGCCGGATGTAGCGAAGGGAAAAGTCCTGATGACCATATATTCCTTGTATTAACTCCCACATTCTCAAGAGGGATCAAAGTAAACCTGTTGATTATGAAATCTTCACGTGCTTTGTTCTGAACCGGGATATAACTTCCCAGCGACTTAAGGATTGAAGAAACCATCGACTCATCGTGGATCTGAATGAACAGGGCTGTGGTCCACAGTCTCCAGTTTGCATCATTTACATTCCACATCCTGAGGAAGTTGTCGTATTGAGTAAGTATATCGATTCTGAAGCTTGAATTATCCTCGAAGTCTTTAAATACAGCACTTACAGTATATGTAAATTCCTTGCTTTGATCATTAAAAAGAGAAATTACCTTTCCCAACGGATCCTCATTACCGAATAATCGATGAGCCATTGTCTCACTCAGGAGGACACTACCCGGATCCGGTAACATTTTTGTATCACCGTTAACTGAAGGCAGGGTGAAAATTTGCAGGAATTCCGGATCGACAAATGAGACCTGAGAAGAAAAAATTTCTTCTCCTACCTTTACCGGAGAACCTGTTCTTTGAAGTCTTGATGCTCTTAATATACCGGGTATGTCCTTTTTTATCTCAAGCCCCAATGTAGAAGGAACTATACCATATTCCTGTTCCCTCCCCTGCATATCCCTGTAGCAGTTCACCCTGTATATCTCGTTGAA
>CAZOZU010000419.1:0-2442 GCA_964584355.1 uncultured Rikenellaceae bacterium | reverse complement strand
CGGTATGGTATGTTCAGCATCAAAATTAGCCTCGGCGATCCCGCCAAACAAACCGGTACTGTAAATACCTCCCCCGTCAAATTTATCCACATAACGTAATCCGATATAGAATGACTGGCCTCCACCCATCGAAAGGCCTGCCACTGCTCTGTGATGCTGATCGGTATATACCTTGTAGTTCTTTTCGATAACAGGTAATACATCTGTAAACAACTCATCCGCTCCCACCTGCAGTGCTTCATTATTATATCCACCGGGTATTCCTGTCTCGACATTACCATTGGTCATCGCAATAATCATCGGTTTCACTTTCTCTTCTGCAAGCAGGTTATCCATTATAATACCTGCAGCGCCTTCATTATACCAGGAAGTTTCGTTACCCCCTCCGCCATGACGAAGATATAATACCGGGTATTTTCTGTCTAAATCCTGTTCATAGGATGGCGGAACATAAACATATAACTTATGGTACTTTTTTTGAACTGTGGAATAGTAGGTTCTTATATGCACGGCACCATGTGGTACATCCTTCAGTTCATCGAAGCGTGGAGGATTACCGGGCACATTCAGGAGGTTAAAGCCCGGTGCAGTGCCTAATTGTAATTCAGGATTCAGAGGATCCAGTATCCTGAGACCGTCAACAAGCAAAGCGTAAGTGTATATCTTGGGTTTTAGCGGCCCGACGGTTACGGACCATCTTCCCCTTTCATCCTTCGTCATAGGATAATGCACAGTATCACCCTCAAACATCAACTGCACCTCGGAGACACTTGGGGCGTTAAGATTGAAAGTAACAGTCCTGTCGGAGTGTACTTCAGGAGAAGTCCTTCCGAAGAATCCCGGGAAGCCTCCCTGCCCGAACAAAGAGGATCCTGTTAACATTAACATTATTAGGATATAAGTACTACCCAGGAATTGTTTTTTTCTTTTCATTATTGATTGATTTTATACTTATGAATATCATTTCATACTCATTACCTGATAATAACAGTATAAATATATTAAATGAAAAAAATATACTGGTCGAAATTCTGATCAAAATTCCCCTGAATCTACCCAACGTATTAAAATCAATATTAAAATACGTTGGATAAAGCCACAGGACAAAAAGAGAAAATACTTGCTGATATTAATTATCTCTATTTATGTGGGATAACTCGGCAACTGGACAATTTTGTTTATCTTTGGTAAGCATATAAACAATTTGTCAATTATAATTAATCATGAACATGATAATAAGAAAGAATTGCATTTATCTCCTTTTCCGGATTTTTATAACCATGTTGCTTTTTTGTTTGATTATGATGGGGTGTTCACATTCAGTAGAGTATCCATGTTCATTTGAGGATGGATTGCAGAGAAGTACTCCTGAGGAACAGGGAGTTCCTTCCCAAACCATTGCCAGGTTTTTTCAGATGATTGAAGAAAAGGGTTTTGATGTACACGGATTGATGATGATTCGTCACGGAAAGGTGATTGCCGAACACTGGTGGGCGCCTTATGCTCCTCATTATCAGCATGCTATGTATTCAGCCACAAAGACCTTTACTGCCATGGCCATCGGATTTGCTGTCCAGGAGGATCTGTTGAGCGTCGAGGACAAAGTGATCTCTTTTTTCCCCGATCTGCTACCCGATACGATTTCTCCTTACCTGGCAGAGCTTTCCGTCAAACACCTGCTGACAATGTCGGTCGGTCATGTCTCTACTTTTTATCCCGGTTCGGGCGAAAGTCAGATACGTTCTTTCCTGGCAGCACCTTTCGCTCATGAGCCAGGAACAGAATGGGAATACGACATTACCGCTTCTCATATGATGTCGCGCATCATTACAAAAGTGAGTGGTATTTCCATTCTCGAGTACCTGAAAACACGTCTGTTTGATCCGCTGGGAATCGAGGATGTAGTATGGGAAATGGATAACGATGGTTGTAATATGGGTAACGGAGGCTCACACATGAAGACTGCCGATTTGGCTAAAATGGGTCTTTTTCTAATTAATAAAGGAAGCTGGAACGGACAACAACTATTGAATCCTGAGTGGATTGAGGAAGCTTCTACTACGCATATCTATCAGAATGCTGAACTAACTCCTGAAGAAATCAAAAATGCTACAGATGATGCTTCAGTGGGCTATGGCTACCAGACCTGGATTGGACGACACAATTCGTTCCGGGCCATCGGAGCAATGAACCAGTTGATTATGGTGATCCCGGAATACGATTTTGTCCTGGTTTGCCACAGCGGCTTCAGGGATGAAACCGGTTTAAATAATCTTATATACGATATGCTGCCTTCCATGAGCGATAAGAAACTTAAAGCCGATAAGTCATTCGACCTGAACACAGCTATTGAGGGTTACGAGACAAAGCGTCCGTTCAAAGGTACCAGCACCACCAGGGTGACAATGAATACCAGGCGGTTTCAGATGGATGATAATGCAC
>CAZOZU010000418.1:0-2452 GCA_964584355.1 uncultured Rikenellaceae bacterium | reverse complement strand
AAGGAAAAAGAACAACAGATGCAGGAGATTATTGAGGCCCAGAAAAAGGCTATGGCAGAGCAGAAGAAAGCCCAGGAAGAAATGATGAAGGCTCTTCAGGAAAAGAATTATGATATCGACGAACTCGACGATATCATGGAGGACATCTATTTTAAAATCGATATCGATACGGAAGATTTTGCCAGGGCAAGGAGGATTTATACAGACAGGAGCAGGGACTTCTTTAATGATTCCCGTGCACCTTTTATATTAGCTACACCTTCAACAGGACTAGGTGTATGGACTCCATACGGTTTTGGTGATACTGAAAGCACTACATGGGAATTCTCGAAGTCTGTAAAAGAAAAGAGCTTTTCAAATTCTTATACTTTTGATGTCGAATCTACTGTAAACACAGTTGCCATGTCGGTTAGTGGTGATTGTGAGGCAGGAGAAATAAGGATAATAATAGTCAAGCCTGACGGCGAAACCTATTCAGACATTACTATTGACGAGTTCGGAAACCTCAACTGGAGAAAATCATTTAAGGTATCCGAAGATGAGAACCAGGACAAAACCGGGGCATGGGAGTTTGAAATTGAGGCAACCGATGCCACCGGATATTTTAAAATCTCACTTCGGGCATATTAGATATCATTCCTTCTTCAAAGTTTTATTTCATTCCTTGAAAATGGGGCCGGATCAGAGGTGTGGTCCCATTTTTATTTTGTCTGAAATGATGTACGTCCTCCTTTAACACTTTCTGCTCTTATAGTGTAACTATTTCCACCCTTAACGATCCACCTGACATCAACACTCTCATATCCGTCAATATTCTGAATCTCCAGGCGTTGCGGATTTCTCTTCTGCTCGGTCGTAATGTTAAGATCTGCATCTTCTACTATCATGCTTGCGATTACTTTCCCTCCATCGAGATAAACATAATCGGGAGGATCAATTTTATAGTGCAGATTACTTGCCGAGTGGGTCGGCATCATCCGTTTATTTGCTATAGTAGCAGTCACCTCCTTCAGCCCGCCCTCCAGCTTTGTAACTTTCACATTTGTGATCTCCAGTTTTGGAGTCTGGTAAGCATTATAAATGCAAAAGGCAGCATTTCGGTGGGCATCGGTTTCGAGCATGAATCCGGGATGTAATCTGCCAAAATTTTTGCTGAAACCACCTATTTCAACCTCTCCGTATACAGGATGATTTATTTTTTGCCATGGTATGAATGAATCTTCAAAAAGAAGGAGTTTTTCAAATTCATACTGGTTGTAGTTAGTGGTATCGTAAAACATCAGGTAGCTGTTCCACAGTTCATTGGAATAGACGAAGCATCCCATAGCACCATGCCACCAGTCCAATTCTCCACCATATACTGTATAGAGATCTTTCCATATGGTGAGTAGTTTATACCCGGGAATCATTTTCTCACCAGTCTTACCTATTGTATTAATAACCTCGTCATCCTGCCAGCTGTAAATTTCAGCACCACCCCCCTCCGTTGAAGGTCCTCTGAGGATCATTCCTCCGGAATTATGGAAGGTTTGAGTCCCGGTAATATTTCTATGAGCAACGATGAAATCACGTACAGCCTGATTTTCAGGCTGGGAAAAGGGATATTTATGAGCACCGTACTGAACATAATTAGGTTCCCAGTTAAATCCCCAGTCACGATTACCGTCGTAGCCACCCAGACCATCCTCATTGATCATACCATCACCGTCATTATCGACTCCTTCTGATCCAAGTAACTCATAATCACTCTTTTCGCCAGGTTCTACCCGTATCATTCTGCGGGGATCTTTAGGGTCAATAATATATCCCCCATCAGGTTTCTTTCTCCTCATCCGGCTTATATTTTTATCGCCATTCATGTCATCAGCTCCATCCTCATCATAAAGGCCGTCACGATCACTATCCCAGGGCATTAATCCTGACCTTGGAGGTACTCCCACAGATGTGAAATACTCACGGGCATCGGGATTAATGGTGGGTGTTATATAAAATGTTTTATCACCAAGTAGTTCTTTTATAAACTTGTTTTCATCATACATTTCGCACAGATACCAGGCTGTATACATAGCCATTTCAGTACCCTGAAGCTCAATGGAGTGTATATTACCATCTATCCAGAGTGCCGGTTTATGATCCGGGTCACCTGTTTTTTTATCAGATATAGTAAGAACATTTATATTGCGTCCCTGATATGATTTCCCCAGAGTGCTGTGTGTTACAAGATTGGGATATGCGGTGGCCAGTTTTTTACAGAAATCCTCAACACCCGCAACAGTATAATATTTATTCCAGGATGCCTGGACTTTTGGATTAGCCGGAGTGCCGGCAGCCTTGAAAAACAACTCCTCACCCTGAGAAATTGCAGGAGTGGTAAGAAACAGAAGAGCTGATACTACAATAGCAGATAATATTATTTTCTTCATGATTAACATTTTGAATAGTTTTTATTTTT
>CAZOZU010000417.1:0-2462 GCA_964584355.1 uncultured Rikenellaceae bacterium | reverse complement strand
TTGGTGGCGGGCACTGGCCCCGAGTACTCGGGGGTACAAATTGTCTCGGAGCCAGGAAGCTGTCAAGGTGCAGGATTTAAATTGCGGGCAGATGCGCGTGTCCGGGTGCATCAGCTATTACAAATTTGTCTTGGGTGCAGGAGCACCTGCCTGCCGGCAGGCAGGAAAGCAAAAAGTGTGACAACTTGTCCCGCGCAGCGGGAAACAACTTACCCATATTGTCCGTGTTAGCGTTTCGTTGTGTGTTAAAAACCTGCTTTCTTTGAAATATATTTTAGAATTAATACTGCATAACATTCTGCAAATTAATTTCTTGGTATACTTTAAAATTTGTTTTGGTTTATAAATTAATGTTTGATTATTAATGGTAAACTCTCTATCTTATTACCAAATCTAATACTTACAATATAATTTCCATCTTTAAGATTATTTACAGGTATAGTAAAACTAACTCCTGATTTAATAGCTGAATAATAAGTCATTCCAGCATTATCTATAATCTGAACCTTGAAATCTGATGGCATCTCGAAATCTGTATCAGTATCCGGTACGGTTAATGTGAGAGTTACGTAATCTGATGCCGGATTCGGATACATTGAGAAATAATAACAATCCATTATCTCAATAAATCCAATTTCATCATATGTAGTAATCCAACTAGTAGATCCACACGTGTTTGTGGCTCTTGCTATAACCTGGTAATAATCATACGGGTCATTGAATACAATAGTAACCCAGTCATAATACTGATACTGAAAATACCAATCCAGATAGCCGGGTTGAACCATCCATTGATAGCCCAAAAGGAATAAGGTTGGCCAGTACAGCCTTTATAAATATAAGGGGGATTAGGTCCGGAAATAGAATTAAATATCGGTTTGCCTGCCCAAACTTCTTTTTCGGATAAGTTAGTTCCATTGCCATTAACATAGAGTGTAACATTTATATCACTGCTACTGTTACCCGTTGCTGCAAACGTACATGATGAAGTACCCTGACCGGAAGTAATAGTCAGGTCAGACCCTGCGATCCATTTAATAGAATCGTATGAGCAAGCAGCAGACAATCCGAAAGTAGCTCCTGCAGAACATACAAGTGATGATCCGGTAATGTATGGATTACTGGAATATACTGTTACATTAACTTCATCTAATTCGATATCAGTATAATCAGAACTTACCGTAGCTTTTATCCAACCAGAACCACTGCCATCAGATGATGCCACAACAGGATTTGAGTATTCATCTGATAAACTAATATTATTAGAGCACTCCCACAACACATCGCAATCATTTGGCAGGTTATCCAAGGTAAATTTTATACCATAAGGATAAATAGAAGTACTGCCTGTAATACCAATCTGATCCGGTTCCGATCCGACACCTACAGCGTACCATGCATTAGCTACCTGCATTGATTCCAAATCGCTAAAAATTTCATCCGAAGCGTCTATCATTGCTTCTCTCGCTTCAGAATAATTATCAACATTTGCAAAATGTCCGGTCTGTCCTTCGAATACGATTTTTGCAGCATCTTCAATACCCAAGCCATAAACAACATAGTCGTCATTATTATCATTTGTGCCATTTCCACCCTCTGCTAGCAAATAAAACCAATGAGACATTACCCCACTTTTTGCATAAAAGTTTCCATTAGTATAATAATAATCTCCATAAGTATCTGCCATTTGAATTTTTGCAGAAGCAGATTCAGGATCCTCAACATTTCTGATACAATCATAGTAGGGTACATTAATTATTTCTTCTCCGATTCTCCAACACTCTTTATCAGTATCATTTGCATTATAAGGTGCTGCATCTTCAATTACTACACCCCAGATATCACTGAATCCTTCTTTCATTGACTGTTCAACTCCCTCATCATTACTTAACCCAGTATTATTGGCTGTTATACCATGCGCATACTCATGTGATACCACATCAAGAGAACCTAAAGGTTTATATGTCAATTGTCCGTCTCCAAAGAATAAGGCCTGATAGTCATTTTCAAATTTCACATATGCTGCATTATCTTTAGGGTTATTCCCAGATAATATTGCATGAACATAAGCATCGATATCCGTATCATTATTATCAAAGCTTGAGAACCCATTGAAATTGTCATAATAATATCCATAATTTAATTCCAAAGCCCAGTGAATATCCTCTGCCACCATATCATAATCGTCATCATGCTCGTATGTTGTCCACATGTTATCATTATCAGTAAATTCAACCCTGTTTGAGTAATTAGTATAATCATCGTTATTTAAATCCCAGGTATGAATAGCAGCATCATGGCTTAAATCTTTTAAGATATAATTACCACTGTAATATTCTGTTCTTGTATTTCGATAATTACTATACATAGTAGTATCGAAGGTCGCATTAGAGTAGAAATTGAAATCTTTTTCTGTTTTAAGGATTTCCGTCTTGCTGTAAAGGCGGTTGTATTCGCTGTCA
>CAZOZU010000416.1:0-2463 GCA_964584355.1 uncultured Rikenellaceae bacterium | reverse complement strand
AACTTCCCCGAAGCATTATCAAGTTCAGTAGGCATGAAGATTCAGAAAATGTCTAACAGGAAGATCTTTTTAATGTGGGCTTCCATAATGCTTATTACAGGGATAGGAGCATTTCTTGGAAATGTTTTATTTGATAATGTTTCCCCTGCAGTTTTTGCGCTTGTTGACGGGATGGCGGCAGGTGCAATGCTTACAATGATAGCAGAAACAATGCTTCCTGAAGCATTTCATATAGGAGGTTCAATAACTGGTCTGTCAGCACTGGCAGGATTTCTGACTGCATTACTGTTTAAGATTTTAGGCGGTGCTTAATAAATTGCTTATAAATTAGTAGCTTTGTAAAAAATATAAGATGACATACGATTATAATACCCTGAGAAAGAGGATGGCATTGCCTGAGTATGGCAGGAATGTCCAGAAAATGGTCGATCATATCAAGACCATTGAAGACAGGGAAGAAAGAAATAGAGCTGCAAAAACAATAATCCAGATCATGGGCAATCTTAATCCTCATCTACGCGATGAAGGAGATTTCAAGCACAAGCTATGGGATCATCTTGCCCTGATAGCTGACTTTGAACTCGATATTGACGCCCCATTTCCCCCACCCGAAAAAACCAAGCTGAAAGAAAAACCCAATCAGATCCCATACCGCCAGGATGATATAAGATTTCTTCACTATGGCCGTACTATCGAGTCATTGATCGATGCGGCATCCGAAATGAAAGATGGTGAAGAAAAAGAATACCTTACTACCCTGATTGTCAATCAGATGAAGAAAGCTTATGTCACCTGGAACAGAAGCCAGGTTGCTGATGAAGTAATTATCAGTGATATGATTATGCTTTCAGGAGGCAAGCTTAAAATGACCGAAGGAGTAAAGATCCTTGATATCAAGGAACTTCTTCCACAGGTTAAAAAGAAGTCTCAGGGTAAATCCTATGGTAAACAGCAAGGTAAGCAACACAGTAGAAAAAAAGGACATAACCGGTACTGATGGGGACCTTTATCGTTCAAGGCGGGAAATCCCTGAAAGGAAAAATAATCCCCCAGGGTGCTAAAAATGAAGCCTTACAGGTAATATGCGCCACACTACTTACATCTGATACTGTAACAATTAACAATATTCCCGATATCAGCGATGTTGACAAGCTGGTAGATCTAATTAAATGCCTGGGAGCAAGAGTTATAAGAGAGGCAAAATCCAAAATCAGCTTCAAAGCTGAAACAATAAATCTTGAATATCTTCAATCCGACGATTACAGGAAGCAAAGCAACAGTATAAGAGGATCTATTATGATTGTAGGTCCCCTGCTTGCAAGGTTTGGCAAAGCATGTACACCAAAACCGGGCGGTGACAAAATAGGCCGACGCCGTGTTGACACACACTTTATAGGTTTTCAGAAACTTGGTGCACAGCTTGAATTTGATACAGCTAATCAATTCTACAGGCTGGAGGCTCCTTCACTATCAGGTACATACATACATCTTGATGAAGCTTCAGTAACTGGTACTGCCAATATAATTATGGCTTCAGTTCTTGCAAAGGGTCGTACAACTATATACAATGCAGCCTGTGAACCCTATATTCAGCAACTTTGCAAAATGCTCGTATCAATGGGAGCAAAAATCAGTAGTATAGGATCCAATCTTCTTTATATTGATGGAGTATCAGAACTTAAAGGGTGTTCTCATAATATACTCCCTGATATGATAGAGATTGGTTCATTCATAGGGATGGCAGCAATGACGGATTCAGAAATAACGATAAAGAATGTCTCCTATGAAAACCTCGGCATTATACCTGATTCATTCCGCAGGCTAGGTATAAAGATTGAAAGATCAGGTGATGATATCCATATACCACGACAGGAACATTATGAGATTGAGACTTTCATCGATGGTTCAATAATGACAATTGCCGATGCAATATGGCCCGGACTGACCCCCGATCTTCTTAGTATTTTCCTTGTTACGGCAACACAGGCAAAGGGTTCAGTTCTAATCCATCAGAAAATGTTTGAAAGCCGCCTTTTCTTTGTTGACAAGCTTATAGATATGGGTGCACAGATTATTCTCTGTGATCCCCACAGGGCAACTGTAATAGGCCATGACAGGAAAATTATGCTTCGGGGTACTGTCATGTCATCCCCCGACATAAGGGCTGGTGTTGCACTCCTCATTGCTGCCCTGTCAGCTGAAGGAGAAAGCATAATACATAATATCGAACAGATAGACAGGGGATACCAGAATATTGATGCAAGGTTAAATGCTCTGGGAGCAGAAATTAAAAGAATTTGATCAGTCTATGAAATTTATGGCTCAAAGGTACAGTGGCACATAGGTTCAATGGTTATATGTAAAAACAATCAGTACCTTTTGTGCCATTGTGCCGTTGTGCCGTTGCACCGCCATGTCAAAATGTCAATTATTGACTCTTGGCAAACAATTTGCAATCAGCTT
>CAZOZU010000415.1:0-2468 GCA_964584355.1 uncultured Rikenellaceae bacterium | reverse complement strand
GTTCTCTATTCCTTTTGCCTTTTCAGGTGTGGCACTGGCCTTGTTCATTACCAATACAACTCTCAGTGTTATTTCCGGTATTGGTGCCGTAATGCTTATTGGTATTGTTGTTAAGAACGCTGTTGTTCTCGTCGATTTTATAAACCTGATGAGGGAGAGAGGTAATGAGCTTTATGAAGCAATAGCCATTTCGGGAAGATCAAGGCTCCGGCCTGTGTTTATGACATCAACAACAACTATTCTTGGGATGCTTCCCCTCGCTTTGAGTACCGGTTCCGGATCGGAACTATGGAGCCCTATGGGTATTGCAGTTATTGGAGGTTTGATATTCTCTACATTTGTAACATTGGTCATTGTTCCTATTGTATATGCCATCTTTGCAAAACATGGAGAAAGGAATAAGCGGCTTGCTTTATATTCTGAATTTGATTTTATGAATGGTAACGGAAACACCAATTAGGCATTAATATTACAAAGTGATAGTTATGAAAGCAGTAATGATTATATATAACCAGGCTCACACTGAAAAAGTTGATTTCCTTCTGGATAAACTGGGAATAAAAGGTTATTCAATCTGGGAGAATGTCCAGGGAAGGGGAAGCCATACCGGTGTTCCTCACCTTGGGACACATGCATGGCCTGAAATAAATAAAAGCACTCTTACTATTGTTGAAGATGATCTTGTTGATACAATCCTCGATAAGGTAAAAAAGATAGATGCTGTTAATGAAGAGGTGGGAATCAGGGCATTTGTGTGGGATGTGCTGAAGACAGTATAACAACAGTAGGGGTGTTGCATGCAACACCCCTACTGTTATATTATTCCTCTTCTTCCTCTTCCTCGTATGCTTTTATCACAGCTTCCTGTACTTCACCCGGGACCTGGACATATTCAGCAAATTTCATTGAATAGAAAGCGCGTCCGCCTGTTATTGAACTCAGTGCTGTGGAATACTTATTCATTTCAGCCAGGGGAACCTTGGCTTTGATAATCTCGAACCTCTTTTCACTGGACATTCCCAGTACCATGCCGCGGCGACCCTGAAGGTCACTGATCACATCACCCATTCGATCGGAGGGAACCCTTATCTCAACATCATATACAGGTTCGAGGATCTTTGGATTTGCGTTCTTAAATGCCATACTGAAAGCATTACGACCTGCAAGACGGAATGATATCTCATTTGAATCAACCGGGTGCATTTTACCATCATAAACATATACTCTTATATCACGGGCATAGGATCCGGTCAGCGGGCCCACTTCCATTTTTTCCATGATACCCTTGAGTATAGCTGGCATGAAACGTGCATCTATTGATCCTCCTACTATACAGTTAACATACACAAGTTTTCCGCCCCATGCAAGATTTATCTCTTCAATATCTCTGATTGACAACTTGATATCTTTCCCGCCTATTTTTTGAATTTTCAGTGGAGAGGAACCCTCTTCATAAGGTTCAATTATCATATGTACCTCTCCAAACTGTCCTGCACCACCCGACTGTTTTTTATGGCGGTAATCTGCCTGTGCAGCTTTTGTAATTGTCTCACGGTATGGAATCTTCGGGGGATTGAAATTTGCAGGGATCCTGAAGATATTATCAAGATGCCACTTCATGGTATTCAAGTGGTGTTCACCTTGTCCGTGTACTATGATCTGTTTTAGTTCTTTTGAATATTCAATTATGATTGTCGGATCTTCAAGATGGATCTTATTCAATGCCTCACCCAGCTTTTCATCATCACTTTCAATGGCAGCCTTTATAGCTGTACGAAATTTAGGTTCCGGAAATTTAATATCATTATATTTCCAGTTATTTCCCGGAGCATTCAGAGTATGCCCCATCTTTGTGTTTTTAAGTTTCACGAAAGCGCCGATATCACCCGTATGTAATTCCGGAACTCTTGTTCTGTGTTTTCCGGCACATATATAAAGCTGCGATAACCTTTCCTTTGTTCCGTTGTTGCTGTTTATTATATCAAGATTTTCAGTGATTTTACCGGAATAAATCCTGAAATAGTTGATCTCTCCGATGTGTTCTTCGATTGAAGTTTTAAAGACAAAAGCCGAAGCCGGACCGGCAGGATTTGGATTTACCTCTTCACCTTTGTTATTCTTGGAAGCAGGCATATCAGTTATAGAAGGTGCTTCGTTTATGATAAACTCCAATAGCCGGTCAACACCAATATTATTTTTAGCCGATGTACAGAATACCGGGAATATACCCCTGGATGCAATACCTTTGGCGATACCTTTTCTTATCTCCTCCTCTGTAAGAGTGTCATTGGAGAAAAAAAGTTCCATTAGGGCTTCATCACTTTCAGCTGCTTTCTCTATCAAGGCACTGTGAAGTTCTGTGGCTCTGTCATTATGCTCATCCGGGATATCACTTACTTTGGCAGTTCCGCCATCCTTTGGATACTGAAGCATTTTCATTTTAAGGACATCAATAACGGAATCGAAAC
>CAZOZU010000414.1:0-2471 GCA_964584355.1 uncultured Rikenellaceae bacterium | reverse complement strand
CAATTCAGACAACAGAAAATATATTATTTGGTTCTGGATAATCTATTCAATACCATTTGCAATTGTTATTACCCTGTTTACTCTTATTTCGTATGGAGTACTAGGCCCGATGCCCTCATTCAGCGAGTTGGAGAATCCCGAATATTTTTTGGCTGCCGAAGTATATTCTGAAGATGACGTGTTGCTTGGAAAGATAAGTATTGAGAACAGGACATGGACTGAATATCATGAATTGTCACCATATCTGATTGATGCATTAATAGCTACAGAAGACATACGATACTACAGGCATTCAGGTATAGATATCCGCGGACTGGCAAGAGCTATAATCCGTACCATACTTCTTGGTCAGGATACCGGTGGGGGGAGCACAATCACTCAACAGCTTGCAAAACAGCTATATCCCAGGGATACAGCACAGGTCTCTTTTATTGTAAGGAAGATCAGGCTCGGAATTGTGAAATTCAAAGAGTGGCAAACAGCTGTTAAACTCGAAAAAAGCTATACTAAGGAAGAGATCATAGCAATGTATCTCAACAAATATGATTTCAATTACAGGGCTATAGGAATCAGATCAGCTGCACGGGTTTATTTTAATACTACGCCTGATTCACTGAATATACAGGAGTCAGCTGTTCTTATCGGTATGTTAAAAGCTTCAACTTTATATAACCCGGTACGACATTATGACCGCATGCTTGGACGCCGGAATATTGTCATTTCTCAAATGGCAAAATATGGCTATCTTGATCCTGCAATCGCTGATTCTGTCAAAAAACTGCCCATAGAAGTCGATTTCCATCTTGAAGATCATAACACAGGTCCGGCAACTTATCTGAGGGAATATCTCCGGAATACTATGCGCAGGCCTAAACCTGACAGAAGTAAATATGTAAGGGAATCATCCTATGAGGATGCATTATGGGAATGGGAAACTGATCCGCTTTATGGTTGGTGCAATAAGAACAAAAAACCTGACGGATCAAATTATGATATATATAAAGACGGGCTTAAAATATATACTACCGTCAATTCAAAGATGCAACAGTATGCCGAAGAGGCTGTCAGAGAGCATCTTTCCCAAGAGGTACAGCCTGATTTCTATGAAAGAGCCAAGAGCTTTAAGAATCCTCCTTATTCCGACGATCTTACAGAAGAACAGATTGATGAATTGATAATGAATTCGTTGAGGCAGAGTGACAGGTATTATATCATGAGAGCAAGAGGAAAACCTGAGGATTCAATAATGCTTGCTTTCAATACACCTGTTCCGATGAAGGTATTCTCATGGGAAGGAGAGAAAGATACAATAATGACACCTCTTGATTCAATATGGTATTACAAATATTTCATCAGATCGGCATTCATGGTCGAAGATCCACATAACGGTCATGTAAAGGCATATGTTGGAGGACCCGACTTCAGGTATTTCAAATGGGATGCGTGTACCCAGCAAAAGAAACAGGTAGGAAGCACTATTAAA
This sequence comes from uncultured Rikenellaceae bacterium, assembly GCA_964584355.1. Taxonomy (GTDB): domain Bacteria; phylum Bacteroidota; class Bacteroidia; order Bacteroidales; family VadinHA17; genus LD21. Next base: position 988 of record CAZOZU010000414.1, on the reverse strand, counting down.
CCCTTCCTGTATACCCTTGCAATGCAAAATGGTTATTCTCCATGTTATGAAGTGGAGAATATCCCTCGTTCATTTGAAGATGTAGTAAATGATACCGTCTGGACCCCCAGAAGCTCAGGTCCGAGATCCTATCATGGAAAAATGGTGACTTTGAAATGGGGACTGGCTCAATCAGAAAATTATATCTCAGCCTGGCTTATGGAACAGTTCAGACCTTCAGCTGTAGCTGATCTGATGCACAAAATGGGAATAAGAAGTTTTATCGATCCGGTATATTCAATTTTCCTGGGAACTTCAGATATCAAACTCGAAGAGATGGTAGGGGCTTATGGGACTTATGCAAATAAAGGAGTTTATACCCGCCCCATGTATGTATCAAGAATAGAAGATAAGAATGGTAATGTTATCTCACGTTTTACACCAAAAATAGAAGAGGTTTTAAGTGAAGAGACAGCTTACCTGATGCTTAACCTGTTACAGGGTGTTGTCCTTACAGGCTCCGGGCGCAGGATGAGACTGGAACCATATAACCTGTTAAACCAGCTGGGAGGTAAGACAGGTACTACCCAGAACCATTCCAATGGCTGGTTTATGGGGATAGCTCCAAATCTCGTCGGAGGTGTCTGGAGCGGATGGGAGGACCAGGCAATACATTTTGAAACACTCGGCGAAGGACAGGGAGCTGCTATGGCATTACCCATCCTGGCTATATTTATGAGAAAAGTATATGATGATCCCCAGTTCGGAATAATGGAATCAGATGAATTCGAACGTCCTACAGGATTCAGTATGGAGCTCGATTGTAGCAAAGTAAAGAGGGAGAACATGAGAAGAGATAATCCTCTGACGGACAGGTACTAAAAAAGACCTTCCAACCCCCCTTTAGGGGGGATGCCGCTTTAGCGGCGGGGGGTATTTTTAGCTAAACAAAACCTTCACCAGATGCTCAATCTTCCCAATTTTTACTAATTCAATATCACCGCCGGTG
>CAZOZU010000413.1:0-2473 GCA_964584355.1 uncultured Rikenellaceae bacterium | reverse complement strand
ATATACAATCCAACAGCTCCTGTCAGAAGCAGTGAAGCTGCTTATGAACAATATGACGGATATTTTCAGCAGGTATTATTCGATTACTATAACCCGGTTGCTATGCTGGAGATGAATACCAATGACGGGAAAAACAGAATAATAAACCTCTCATTAAAAGGCACATATGAAATCATTAAAGGTTTAAATGTTGACGCTTTTTATTCAATACAGAACAGTAATAACCTTAACGGCGAGTATCGTGATAAAAATGATTATTGGGGAGGAATGAACAGGAATGGTTTGGCATCAAGAAGTGCTAACAATTATTCCAGCCGTCTTTTTGAATCTACCGCTCATTATCTTGGCGAATTAACTTCTTCATTGAATATCAGCATATTGGGCGGATATTCATACCAGGATTTTTACAACGAAGGGTTTTACGCACAGGGGGGAGATTTTCTGACGGACGATTTCACTTACAATAACCTCAGTGCTGCACTGGATTTTAAAAATGGTAAAGGCACAGTTACAAGTTATCAAAACTCAAACAAGCTTATTGCATTTTTTGGACGTATCAATGTTAACTTCAAAGATACATGGTTCATATCTGCAAGTACAAGGTACGAAGGGTCTTCACGATTCGGTGCCGACAACAAATGGGGTTTGTTCCCGGCTATTGGCGGTGGTGCTGATATAGCCCAATTTTTAAATGTCAGTTTCATTGACAACCTTAAAGTACGTGTTAACTACGGTATTACAGGAAACCAGCCTTCAGACAGTTATCTGTCGCTGTTACGCCTCGGGCCCTCGGGAAACTTCTTTTATAACGGAAGTTTTGTGCCCGGGTACTCTCCTGTAAGCAATGCAAATGCAGATCTTAAATGGGAAAAGAAAGGCGAGCTTGATGCAGGATTTGATTTTTCACTTTATAATTCAAGGTTAACCGGTTCATTTGATTACTATACTAGAACAACTACTGATTTGTTATGGCAGTACCAGGTACCTGTCCCACCTAACCTTTATAACCAGGCATGGTTGAACCTCGGGAAATTAAAGAGCAGTGGGCTGGAGCTGGCAATTACCTATAATGTAATTACCAAACCAGACCTGAATTACGCAATAACTTTTACTCCTTCCTATACACTTGAAAACACCCTGGTTTCCCTGTCCGGCTCCTATAATGGTGCTGATTTAGAGTATGGCAAACAAGAACTCGCCGACATGGGATCACCCGGACAAAATGGTACACCATTGACATTAGTTGAGGAAGGCAAACCTATCGGTCAGCTGTTTACATATAAATTCAAGGAGATTGACTCAGCCGGTAATTTTGTCTTTGAAGACACAAACGAAGATGGTTCAATTACCGCTGCTGACCGCGTTGTGACCGGAAACGGACTGCCGAAATTCCTGTTTGGGTTTGGCAATACGGTTACCTATAAGAACTGGGATCTGAATGTTTTCTTCCGTGGTGTTTTCGGACACGATCTTATCAATTCCTTCAGGTCATTTTACGAAGTTCCGGCTTATATCACTTCATACAACCTTCCTAAGACAGCTGCTGATATACGGAGTGATGACGGAACACTGCTGGCCGTTACTTCAGGTACTCTCTCAAGTAAGTATGTTGAAAATGCAGATTTTGTTGCGCTTGATAACATGGCTTTAGGCTATACCTTCAATTTACCCAGCAGCTCAGGATTCAATAAGATAAGGTTATACCTCGCAGGTAACAACCTGTTCTATATTACCGGTTATACAGGCGTGGATCCTACTCCAAGATATATTGACAGTGATTATCTGGGCACACACAATAGTCCACTTGTACCTGGTATTGACAGAAGAGATACATGGTTCAGAACCAGATCTGTGACGTTTGGTGCAAATATTATTTTTTAATCCTGAAAATGAATGTGATATGAAAACCAAAGAAAATAATAAAATGAAAAACTCACTATACTTGAAAAGGATCATTGTGATTCTTTTAGGAGTGGCTGCATTTAGCCAGGCATGCACTAATCTGGATGAAGAGCTTTTCAGTGAGGTAACACCAGCCAATTTCTTTAAGACTGATGCTGAGTTTGTCTCTGCACTTGGCGCTGCATATACTCAAATGGGGGGATATGCAATGGGTGATATCCATCACGTGAATGAGGTTACTACAGATGAGATGGTTGTTCCTACCAGGGGATCTGACTGGGACGATGGAGGTACCTGGAGAAGACTCCATTTACATGCATGGGGATATGAAGATGGATTTATGTCAGGACCATGGGATTTCTGTTATTCCGGTATAAGTACTGCAAACAGGCTGATATACCAGTTTAATACTCTGGCTGATGATGGTCAGGTGGATGCAGAAGTGGCCAGTGCTTACGTTGCAGAACTCGTAACACTTCGTAATTTCTTTTACTGGCAACTTATCGATATGTACGGAAACGTGCCTTATGACAATGACTTTGCAAATGCCTCATCAGCTCCTCCTACAGTT
>CAZOZU010000412.1:0-2477 GCA_964584355.1 uncultured Rikenellaceae bacterium | reverse complement strand
TTCCCGGATTAATTTACCTGACCTCTTCAAAAGGAAATGAGATAACAATATTCCGGTAAATCCGATTATTCTGATATAGAATGGAAAATGATTTGTATTAAAAATAACCAGATCAGACAATAAGCCCACAGCAATACTAAGTGTCGTAAGTATAATCCAAATTATCAGTCTTTTCAGACATTTGCTGCATATTTTCATATTGAATAGTCCTGAGATGACAATGCAAAATAATCTGAGGTTTATTATGAAAAAAACATTTGCTTAAGTAATGAAGAGTGAGTATGAGAGTGCTCACTCTCATACTCACTCTTTCTTATTGTCGGGGTGGCCAGACTCGAACTGGCGACCCCTTGCACCCCATGCAAGTACGCTTCCAACTGCGCCACACCCCGGTGATGCAAAATTAATCAACAAATCTGACTCTGCAAAAATTCATCTGACACACAATAACATAATTATTATCTTAGTGACATACTAAATAATGAAATACAAATGGAATATTATGACCTGATAAGTACACGTGAGAGTGTACGTAAATATGATCCCCACCGGATCATACCAAAAGAGATTCTGGAAAAGATACTTAATGCCGGAAGACTGGCTCCCTCGGCAGTCAATTACCAGCCATGGAAATTCCTTGTGATCTCATCTGATGATATGCTGGCCAGGGTAAGAGCCTGCTATGACCGCGGCTGGTTTAAAGAAGCACCACATGTCCTGATTGTCATCGGATTAAAGGATCAGGCATGGGTACGTAGCTATGACGGATATAACTCTGTTGAAACGGATGTGACAATTGCAATGACACATTTAATCCTGGCTGCAGAAAATGAAGGTGTCGGAACCTGCTGGATAGCTCACTATGATCCGGCATTGCTTAAAAAAGCTCTTAATCTGAATGAAAACCAGGTAGTATTCGGGATCACACCGCTTGGATATCCTGTACAGGATTACAAAAAAACATTACCTAAAAAAAGGAAACCCCTGAAAGATATTGTCGGGTTTCTATAAACATGTTGATTCATAATCTATTATTGTCTGACAGATTTTGGAGTCTGCCCTGTATTCTTCTTAAAAAAATTAATGAAATATGTGGGATATTCGAAACCCAGACTATAAGCTATCTCACTTACAGGCCAATCGGTATGTAAGAGTAAGGATTTTGCTTCCTTTATTATCCTCTCGGAAATATGATAGGAAGTAGAGTTACCCGTAACCTCCCTTAAAGCATGATTCAGGTGATTAACATGTATAGAAAGGCATTGTGCATAATCACTTGCCGTTTTCAGTTTCAACGGGTCACTCGAAGAAATTATTACAAATTGCCTTTCAAGCAATTCGAAAAAGAGGTTTGTAATTCGTGTTCTTGCATTTTGGTATCCAGGAGTTGCTGTACCTGGCTGCATCTTTAATGATTCATTCTTTTTCATACTGTAAAATTAAATAAAAGGTGTCAACATCTTCAAAATGGATATATCAAGCTTATATTCCAACTAAAACCCGGGTCCGGAGAAATAGTTGTAGTAAGGGACTGATTTACCAGGGATGATAAAGACACAGGAAACTGTTTATGTGAAATGTTTATTGTTGCTGTCATAAACATCCCTCTTCCGTTATCACTCAAAAGAAGATAATATACCTGCGGTGAAAGTTCAAAACATAAATCACCGAAAATACTTTGTGTGAAATTTCCTTTTAAATAAATAAAATGGATGCTTTCTAAAGTCCCTTTGTCAAATCCATGACCATACCAATAGCATCCTTGTAAAGTACTTTTTTCCGATAACGAATATTCAGGGGCCAATTCGAGAAATAAATATCTATCAGGCTTGCTGACTTTTTTGATTATGCCGTATTCATCTTCAAATACCGCGGGAATAGTAAAGTCAAAAGACCACAAAACTCCGGTTCCTATATTGAATTTATTCGATTCTATTACCCTATACCTGAAAAAATTATCTATATACCAGGGTTTAGCGTCTAATGATAATGCAAATTCGACATAATGGCTGAAACGTTTTTTTTGCATTGATGAGACAAAATGCATGGACGGTTTTTCCAGTGAAAAGGAAGGAATCGGGGCAATACCATTACTGGTTAATGTAATACTTCCGGTATGTTTGAATGAATTATCAGATGTATCTGTTCCTGTTTGGGAGAAACCGGTGAAAGTCAGTATAAAAACCAGAAAAATAAATAAAGTAATCTTAATACATATTTGCCGCATAACAGTCAATTATTTTTCACGCAAAAATATATATGTGATATCTTCTATAAATAAAGGATTTCAAACAAAAAAGTATAAAATTCAAAGAAGTCGTTAAAATTGACCACCTCACTTTTCGTTGGTATCTTCATAGGCTAAGGCTCAGCTATTGCTGATTTTGTCTCCTGGTTTGGCATGAACGAACTTGCCTCAATACTAGTGGTTGATAAATACGGCCAATAAACGCTGAACCCAGCATAATTATGACTAT
>CAZOZU010000411.1:0-2478 GCA_964584355.1 uncultured Rikenellaceae bacterium | reverse complement strand
TCCTTCCATCTATAAAAAAACCTTCGGTGATTTCATTATGATTCTGACTACTATCCGATTTGCAGGAAAAGAGCAAGGAGGTTGCTACTAAAAGAACAATACCTGATTTATATTTCATAATCTTTCAGAAAAGAATAAGAATTATTCTACTATCCATTCATATATTCCGGCAGAATAATCCTTATTAAGTTTCACTTTTATTCTCAATGATTTTGTTTTTACAGGTTCAAAACTCAGGGAATCTACTCCTCCATGCAATTGTAGGTGCAGGTAGAGGATTTGCATAGTCTGCTGAAACTGGGAACCATACCATCATCTGTCCTGGTCCGCGGTTATTCCATATAGCATAAGGGATGAGGATCACCGGCTCTTCAGGAAGTCTTTCAATTGTTTTGTCAAGTTTCTTTCTTGTCTGAAAACCTGTTGTCTTTATTACCTGTGTGCCATTCAGAAGCGAAGGCATATACTCTGTTGTTACGGCTGCTTTTTTCTCTATTACAAGATTCCTTATATTACCGTTATTGTTGTCGGGCCATTCGGCACAATAGATGAGGGGTCCGCGTTGAAAAGCCATTTTTCCCTTATCTTCTTCAATCCTGTTATCAGCTAATACTTTCCTCACAGGCATTGGATAATTGATATCGATACGGTCGTTCTCAGACCATTCTCTCTCTATACTGGCATAACCATTTTCAAATTCAGGCTCAATCTTCTCATCGTTCAGGAGTATGGTATATGTCTGGTCAAGATTATCATCAAAGCTGTAAAGGTCTCCGGGTATTGCCTCGTTAACTGCCCAGCCCGGGATGCGGATTTTTAGTGAGAAACGTTTTTCTGCTTCGGGAAAGACTGAAAGAACAACCTTTCCGTCCCAGGGGAAATTTGCTTCCTGGGATATCCTTACTTTATCATCACCCAGAGTAATATCAGCATCATTAGAGATGAAGAGGTTAACATATAAATCTTCATCTGTTACCGCATAGATATAACCTGGTATTGCAGGCACAAATCTGGCAATATTTGAGGGACAGCATGCACAACCGAACCAGGCGCTTCTCTCATGTTGACCGTTCGACTCAAGAGGATTGGGATAAAAAAACCTGTCGGCTGATAATGAAACACCCGATAACATTGAGTTATAAAGTGTTTTTTCAAGGATATCGATATATTTTGTTTCTCCGTGTAACAAAAACAGGCGGTGGTTGGTAAATATATCACCTATAGATGCACACGTCTCGCAATAGGCTGTCATGTTTGGCAGAACATAAGGACCGGCAAAGCCTTCATTTCCTCCTGTAGCTCCAATACCACCGGTGATATAAATCTTCCTGAATACAATATCCTCCCAAATATTTGTAATTGCATTAAGATATGCCTGATCCTTTTCTATGGCAGCAATATCGGCCATTCCTGAATACATATATGTAGCTCTTACGGCATGTCCCACAGCTTCAGTCTGATCGACCGGTTTAATATGTGCCTGATTGTATTGATTTCCTCCCGGGCCCCTGATATCGAGAAAATATTTTGCCAGGTCGAGATATTTCCTTTCACCTGTCACCCTGTATAATTTTACCAGTCCCATTTCAATAACCTGGTGTCCGGGGTATACTTTTAATCCGTTTACAATAAAGTCTTTATAGACCAAATCAGCCGATTTCAGGGCAATATTAAGCAGTGTTACTTTGCCAGTTGCCTGGTAATGAGCAACGGCAGCTTCATACAGATGACCTAAATTATATAGCTCATGACTTAATATCGAATCCAGTTCCCACCTGTTGGGGCTTGCCCATTCATGGAGACCCTCCCCGCCATGCATTTCAGCGATAGTCCGGTTAGTATACAGATACCCGTCTTCCTCCTGCGCGAGTCCGATCTTATAGATAAGTGTATCGAGATAGGCTTCCAGGTCAGGATCAGGATATGTCTGGAGTGAGAATGAAGCCCCCTCTATAATTTTAAATACATCGGAATCGTCAAAAGGATAGATTGTCTGAAACCGACCGGTATCAAGGCCTCCTGCTATCTCAAAGTTTTTCACCCTTCCCGTTGATTCACAATATGAAAATGCTATAGGAATGGTAACATCGGCATTCTTCTTAATTCTTGGCGCCCAGAAATTATCTGTCAGCTTTACCGAAGTAAAGGGAACCGGTTGAATCGGGTAGTCACTGGATTTTTTAAAGCATCCGGAAAGAATAAAAATACCAGCAATAAAAACCAGGATAAAATAAACAACATTTTTCATATGAAGTTTTTTTACCACTGAGTTACACAGAGTAATTAAGGAGTTTCACGGTTTTTATGATTACATGATAAACAGTGTAACTCCGTGAAAAACTCCGTGTTACTCCGTGGTTATTATTTTTTCAGTTCAAGTACTACCACCGATTTCGGAGGCATAGTAACCGTAAGTATTCCATCTTTAAGCTTATAACCGTTAAATGAAGCTGGTTTGACAGCCTCTGTATTCTCAAA
>CAZOZU010000410.1:0-2485 GCA_964584355.1 uncultured Rikenellaceae bacterium | reverse complement strand
CCAATCCCTTTTCTCCAACCTCTTTAAATCCTGCTGAAATGATTACCACACCCTTTATACCTTTTTGTCCGCATTGTTCAAGCGCCATATGGCAGACTGCACTCGGAAAAACAATAATGGCAAGATCAACCGGATCAGGTATATCAATTACATATTTATATGCTTTGACAGAACATATCGATTTTTCTCCCGGACTGACAGGATATACAATACCTGTGAACTCCGTCTTTAAGATATTGAAAAAGATATCATACGGAACAGTCCCTTTTGCATTGTTTGTACCAACTACTGCAATCGATTTAGGATTAAATATCTTATCAAGATTCTGTTTATGGACATCTTCTCTTTTTGACATAGGCTGGGTGTTGATATATCAAGGATTATAAAAATTTTGAAAAAATGAAGCTATGGGTAAATAACAAAGGATCTGATTGTATCCCGGTCCTAACAGGAATATAGGGAAGTATCAGTTGAGGTAAGTGCCGATGAAATCAACCGCTTCTGAAACAGTTTGAACCTCAAGTGATTTTTCTTCATCCATCTCTATGTTGAATTCTTCCTGGAAGCTGGCGACGAGCCTGATACTCTGAAGAGATGTGGCCCCCAGATCAAACGAGAAATTCGCATCATCAGCTATTTCCGATTCATGAATTTCGAGTACTTTGGCGATTATAATTTTTACCCAGGTCTTAACTTTTTCTCTATACATGGTATTAGTATTAATTAATAATTTTTCGTCGCATTATTAGTTATTAAAATAACATATACCTGTTATACATAATAATTGCCAGACAAAAAATTAAATTTGTCTAAACCTAATTATCCAAAACAGAGCGAACTCCAAATATAGTGTTTTTTAATTATTCACTTAACGGCAATTGCTGAAAATTTAAAATCACTCTCTTTGCTCTCTTTTATTTATATTTAAACTTGTTTAAAAGAATATAATTATGGTAAAGGTTATTATACTGGGAGCAGGTATGGTGGGACGAGCTATGGCTGTCGATTTGTCTGAAAAACACCATGTTACATCAGTCGATATAGATAAGAATGCCCTGGATCTGTTATCCGGGCGATCCAATATACAAACAGATATTCTTGATGTCGGAGATCATGCTGCATTATCTAAAGCAATTAACGATAAGGACATAGTGATATCTGCAGTTCCGGGATTTCTTGGTTTGCAGACCATGATTCAGGTAATTAAGCTAAAAAAGAATCTCGTCGATATTTCATTTCTGCCTGAAGATGTTCTTTATCTCGATTCGCTCGCAAAGGAGAACAAAGTAACGGTTGTTATGGATTGTGGTGTCGCACCGGGATTACCAAATTATATTGTCGGATATCACAATGAAAAGATGAAGATCGAAAGAGTTGAATATATGGTAGGGGGCTTACCAAAGATCAGAACAATGCCTTTTGAGTACAAAGCACCTTTTTCTCCCTGCGATGTTATTGAAGAGTATACACGTCCGGCACGTTATGTTGAAAACGGTAGTATAATAGTCAAACCCGCAATGAGTGATGCGGAGTTAGTCCGTTTTGATGATATTGGCACGCTGGAAGCTTTTAATACTGACGGATTGCGATCACTAATCCATACCATGAAGCATATCCCGTCGATGAAGGAGAAAACCCTCAGGTATCCCGGACATATTAAACTGATTCAGGCACTCAGGGATGCAGGGTTTTTCAATAAGGAACCAATCATTGTGGAAGGGAAAGAGGTTATACCCTTTGATTATACCTCGCAGATTTTATTCGATGCCTGGAAGCTTGGAGTTGAGGAGCCTGAATTTACTGTTATGCGTATTATATTGAACGGAAAGGAGGGTGATATAAGGAAAGATATTGTTTATGAATTGTATGATGAATTTGATAGAAATACAAAACTATCTTCCATGGCCAGGACAACCGGTTTTACTGCTACAGGTACTGCAGAGATGATTCTGAATAACAAATTCACCGGGAAAGGAGTATTCCCCCCGGAGCTGGTTGGAAAGGATCCGGAATGTTTTAAGTTTATCGTGGCTTACCTGAAGGAAAGAAATGTTCATTTTAAGGTTCAAATCACAGCAGATTAATTAAAAAAACCAAATGCCGCAAAGAAGCTGAAAAGTCCCTGCGGCAATGGTTAATGTGAAAACTTTGGTCCGGGCTTATTCTCATTTACTTGCAAGAATTTCCTCAGGGTTGTTGATAAGCTGCGGATAGAAGACTGCAATGAGAGGAGTCTTGTCGCGTCTCCATCTTTCTCCGCGTGTTATGGCCTTCTGATGGAAATATTCTACCCTGTCAAGAGCCTCTGCTGAAGTCCGGAAACCATCATTCTCCAACTCCCTGTCCAGCATTTCCACGCCAAAATAATGCCTGTTACTCACATACTGAATTGAAAGGTTATCTGAAAGTACATAATACTTTCTGCACCCTCTTTCCATTGTTACGGCAACTTTGACCTCCATATCGGTGTTTTCGAACGATATAA
>CAZOZU010000409.1:0-2498 GCA_964584355.1 uncultured Rikenellaceae bacterium | reverse complement strand
CTTCTGGTGAGGTGTGTTCAGATATATATTTTTCAAGGTTTTTATACATTCTTATTTATAAATCAGCATTGAGAGCTGTGAAGGTTCAAACACTTCATTGGCTATTTCCAGGAGCTGTGCTGATGTTATCTTGTCTATTTTTTTACAAGTTTCTTCCAGGGTGTCGATCCTGTTGAATACGAGCATGCTCTTGGCAAGGCTCAGCATAAGACTCTCGTGGTTTTCATAACCTCTTGCAAGATAGCCCTTTATCTGGTTTTTTGCCTTGCTGATCTGCATGGTCCCCAGTGTTACATTACGCAGCCTGGCAAGTTCTTTCCCTGCCATGATAATACATTTTTCAAGGTTTCTACTTTCAGTACCGAAGTAGATTGAAAAAACACCTGTGTCGGAATATGCATTATAACCGGATTCAACATTATAGGCAAGACCGTTTTTTTCACGGAGTGACATATTCAGCCGTGAGTTCAATCCCTGTCCGCCAAGTATGTTATTGAGAAGAAACATCCCGATTCTTCGCTTATCCCTGAGGTTATAGGCGACATTCCCTATAATACAATGATTCTGGTATGTTTTCTTGATTTTTGTTACCGATGCAGGTTTGTAATTTATTTTATCCTTTCTTCTTGTACCTTTTTTCCCAAATGGGATTGATTCGAAATACTTATTAAAAATATGCAGTATTTTTTTGTCAGGTATATTTCCCACGGAGCAGAAAACCATTCTTTCAGGATTATATCTTTCCGAGACAAACCTGATCAGTTTATCCTGTGAAAGGGATTTAACAGAGGCTGGTGTCCCCATAATATTACGACCTATAGGATAGCCATCAAATACCAGCTCTTCGAATTCGTCAAAAACCAATTCAGCCGGATTATCGAGATATGAATTGATCTCTTCGATGATAATATCTTTTTCTTTGGCGATCTCTTTTTCAGGGAAAATAGAATTGAAAACAATATCACTGATAATATCGGCAGCTTTTTCAAAGTCTTGGTTGAGCACAGATGCATGGATTGCCGTTTCCTCTTTTGTTGTATATGCATTAAGTTCTCCCCCCAGATCATCCAGGCAGCTGAGTACATGATAGGCTTTTCGTCTTCGGGTTCCTTTAAAAAGCATATGTTCGATGAGGTGGACAATCCCATGTTCCGATTCTTTTTCATCGCGTGAACCTGTATTGATGATCAGTCCGCAGTGTGTTATCATTCCGTTTGTTCTGTAATGGACAAGTCTGATCCCGTTTGGCAGTGTATAGTGGAGGAGTTTCATAATATGCTGAGATAGAATGCAAAGGTATCATAAGAGTGAAATGATTCCAAATAGATTTTTTCATCTCAAAGTTTTGCTTACTCGAATTTGAGATTTATATTTGCAGACCGAAATTAAGGTGCCATAGCTCAGTAGGTAGAGCACAGGACTGAAAATCCTGGTGTCCGTGGTTCGATTCCACGTGGCACCACAACCTCCAAATGCAAATCCCGCAAGATCAATGATCTGCGGGATTCTTGCTTTAAGAGGGTGACGAAATTGATGACGAATTTTGTAACGTACACAAAATCAGTATGATTCAATAGATTGATGAAACAAAGTCTGATTTTGTTTGGACTGGATTTACGGGAAGCCGACACATCAGTTCAGCTAATACAAGTATGAACTTTGATCAAATCTACCACAGTTAGAGCCAAATTCTTAGTTAGTAGTTCATTAGCACCTGAACCTTGAATTGAGAAACATTGATAATCAATCATCCAAATAATCTATACTGATAGTTGCTGATGGATTTGTTGAAAATAATGTATGTTTTGAGGCTATTTTGATATCCCATCCTAAGTATTTCCGGAGAGATCTGGGATGGGATGTCATTGTTAGGTAGTCGTAGCATTTTTTTCCTCAGGATGTAACTAAATATATTTTATTGAAACAAATTTATCATATTCGCTTACCATAAAAATGGTATCAATCTATATTTAACTTTTTTAGAATATTCTTCATAACCATCTAATTCTAGAAATAGTGTATTATCCTCTAATACAGTCCGGATAACGAATATTACAGCTATAGTAAATGCCATTAACAGTGCATACAATGAACCTAATGCAATAGGTGTTGCCAGAGACATTAATATATAACCAAAATAGCCTGGATGACGCACATATTTATAAGGACCATGGGTAGCAACTTTATGATCACGTTCATCCTGAATTCTGACCAATGTTGAGAAGAATTTATTTGATATCATAGACCAGGTAAAAATCAGGGAGCCTGAAAATGCAAGTACCAATCCCAGTATATTAATTCCTGCAGGCAGATCCATTGTCCACTTAAACCTGTAATCTAAACCGGATAGAATATACATTCCTAATAAAGGGACAATATTGATTGTCGTCAGAACTCTATCCCATTTTTTTACATTTTCTTTCTTTTTCCCTCTCTCCTCGATAATCTCCGGTGGAAGTACAATTGCATTAAAGATCAGAATTATTACTCCCCCAATG
>CAZOZU010000408.1:0-2500 GCA_964584355.1 uncultured Rikenellaceae bacterium | reverse complement strand
TATGAACCTTCACTCGATATGGATGTATTTCTTACCGGTGGCTACGGAGGTATTTATATTGAGCCGATACTATTCCCGCGTTGGCCAGTACATCTTTCATTCCCGGTATTATTGGGAGGAGGAGGCATTTCTTTTATTTCAAAAGATGGAGAAATCTATGATAATTTCATTGAGGACTCAAAGGCTTTTCTGCTTATTGAACCCTCAGCAGAACTCGAACTGAACCTTACAAGATACTTCAGACTTGCATTCGGTGCAACATACAGATACCCCACACAGTTTGATGTCGGACTTCCGGGTACATATACAATAGATGTAGAATCACTCAGGACAGTAAGCTATACTGTCACATTGAAGTTCGGGAAATTCTAAAAACAAACTGCTAGCGCCGATTTGAAATCGGCGTTAAAAATATTGGCACGGATTACAAATCCGCGCCAGCGGCCTGGAGGATTAACATTTGCGAGCTCGACGAAGTCAAATCCGCGCCAACTGCAGCACAACAGAGTAAAATAACAATTAAATCGAATTATCTCTCGCTAAAGATCCTTAATCCCTCATCGAGCCAGTCCTTATACTCCTCAATATCAAGGTTTGTAGGCATCGGGCTGTTTAGTGGATTCCCTTCATGATCGGTAATTACATATAGCGGAAGGGCATTGGTCTTATATAAGGAGATCTCGATATCCTCATTGACCTTACCAATACTCTTTTTAACCTTCCCATCAATTTCAGAAATTATCCATTCATTTTCAGGAAGCCGGGTTCTATCGTCTGCATAAAGTGAAATGATAACAAAATTATTATTGAGTCGATGAAGGATTTCGGGATCAGACCACACCTTTGCTTCCATAACCTTACAGTTAGCACAGGCATGTCCTTTAAAATCAATAAGTACCGGTTTCCCCTGTTCCTTTGCACATTCCAATCCCTGGTAATACTCAAAATAGCCGTTCAGGCCCAGTGGCATCTCAAAAAGATCATCATACTTAGGTTCCGAACACAACTCACTTACAGATGAAAAATTGAATTGTGAAGCGGTAATGGTATTGTTTTCCTGAAGTGTCTCTCTTTCATAAAACCATGACGTTTCCTGAGAAGGCAGAAAGCCGGATAATCCCTTTAGAGGTGCCCCGAATAAACCTGTAATTAGGTATAGCATAAATGAAAACACAGCAACAATAAGGAAGAACCTAAAGGCTCCGATGTGTTTAATATCGCTGTCGTGGGCAAATTTTATTTTGCCCATCAGGTAAAGACCAAGCAGGGCAAAAAGAACGATCCATATAACAAGGAAGATGTCTCTTGTAATAATTCCTAAAGAATAGACACTGTCTATTGTCATCAGAAATTTCATACTGAATATGAGCATAATAAATCCCAGGACCACTTTTATTGAGTTCAGCCATCCGCCCGATTTAGGCATTTTACTCAAGACAGACGGGAAAAGTGCAAAGAGAGTAAATGGAAGTGCAAATGCAAGACCGAATCCGAACATACCCAATGTAGGTTTAAGGATGTCACCACTGGCAGCCTCTACAAGAAGAGCACCTACTATCGGACCTGTACATGAGAAGGAGATTATAACCGTTGTCAATCCCATAAAAAATGTTGCCAGTAAACCTCCTTTATCGACTTTTGAATCAGTACCGGTGACCCATTTGTTTGGAAGTATAATTTCGAAAGCTCCAAAGAATGATATGGCAAAAAGAAGGAATAATCCAAAGAAAATGATATTTGGTATCCAGTGAGTACTCAGCGTATTTGCAAAACCTGCACCGGCACTTGTCAGTGAGACAATGATACCTAGTGAGGTATAGATCAGAATGATTGAAACACCGAATAGTATTGCCTTTATAACTGATAAGCTCCTGTTTTCAGATCCTTGTGAAAAGAATGCAACAGTCATTGGTATTATTGGAAAGACACATGGGGTCAGTATGCCGGCAAATCCTGCTATAAGTGAAATAATAAAAAAGCCAAGCAGCCCTTTTTCACTGTCTGTATCACCAATACTGCCGGCAGCTGTTATTTCCTGCTCTGCAGCAGAATCATGAATTTTTATTTCAAATGCCACATCATTTGGAGGTGAGCATGATATATTATTGCATGCCATAAAAGTAACCTCACCTGTGACTGTGAATGAAGCAGATACAGCTGTTATCTGTTGCCTGAACTCTGCCTTATTGCTGAAAGATTTTATTGTAAAACCAAAAGCTTCATCAAAAAGTGCTTCGGGTTCAATAGACTCCCATAAGTCTCCTGATAATGAAAAATCATCATTAATATCAACCCTGATTGATGTTGGTATGGGGCCCCCAACAGGAATATCCAAAGAGTATATGTGTGAACCATTTTCGATATCAGCAGTAAAGATCAGTTCATACAGGTTATCTCCCTTTTTCTCATACCCGAAATCCCAGGTAACAGGATCGAAAATCTGGGCCTTGAGAGGGATTAACAGTAAGATATTGAACAAGACCAGAATTAACTTACTTTT
>CAZOZU010000407.1:0-2513 GCA_964584355.1 uncultured Rikenellaceae bacterium | reverse complement strand
TGATTTTTCTTTTCCTTCTCATCGATTCACCTGATAATTCAATACGGTGTGATTGATGGATTAGCCGGTCCAATATTGCATCTGCAATAGTCTTTTCTCCAATAATATCATACCATGCTTTTACCGGCATTTGTGATGTTACTATTATAGAGCCTTTGTTATGTCTGTCTTCAATGATTTCAAGTAAGGCTATTCTGTTCTGACTGTCAAGTGGCTGCAGACCAAAGTCATCAATGATAATCATGTTCTGTCGTTCTAATTTTGCCAGGGTTTTTAAATAAGACCCGTCTGCTTTAGCTATTTTGAGCATAGAAAACAGTTTTGTTGCATTAAAATACATTACCCTGTAACCTTGTATGCAAGCCTGGTACCCCAATGCGGTCGCTATATAACTTTTCCCGACACCGGTACTGCCTGTAATCAATACATTTTCATTTTTCCCGATATATTCACACTCTGAAAGTCTTAATACCTTTAACTGATCTATATTCCGGGATTCATCGTAAATGATATTCTCTACAGATGCTTTGTAATGGAACCGGGCATTCCTGATCATCCTTTCTATCCTGCGATTTGTTCGGTCATCCCATTCTGCATCTATTATCATGGAGATAAATTGATCTAAGGTATAATCATCTGTTTTCCCCGTTTCAATAGCGGTCTTGAAGGCTCCATGCATACCATAGAACTTCATCTGTTTCATTTTTGTCAGTGTAATCTCATTCATGCTTTGTAATTATTTAGTTATTCATAATAATTTTCACCTCTGATATTATTGTGATGTGGCAGATTCTTGTCTGTATGATCTTCGATAAGCTTATCCAGTCCATTTTCAAGTATGCTCTGGATAATCTTATAGTTATAAGTATCAAAGTCAATAGCTCTTCTGCAAGCTTTAATAAGCCTTTGTGGACCAACTTTCTTTGCGTATGAGAGTACTCCCATACAACTCTTATATGCCTGTTCCGGGTGCTGCTTTCGTTCGAGAAGATTTGTGATATATACCTTTACATCATCATCAATGGAGCCAGCCCAGTTAATAAAGCGTTGTGGCGTCCACTCAGTAATAAACTGGTGTGTTGTTGCCAGGTGTTCTTTTATCGTGGTATAATTATAAGGTTGTTGATTCCTTTTGTGTATGGCAATACGATTGTATTTATGAAAGATCTCCACCTTATCGCTTGTATACATAATCTTCACTTTCTTGCGGATATACTGATAAGGGACACTGTAATAATGTTTGTCTTTGCTCAGCAGTACATGACCGTTCTGCATTACAGTTGCAAAAGCCATTTCCTTGATCTCATACCTTTCAACAGGAAGTGGAGAGAGTTTATCTTTTTCAATATCATTAAACATATCAAGGCGTGACTGTGGTCTTCCGGTCAGCTTCCTGTTATTATGTAATTCCAGCTCTTTCCAAATTGCTTTATTTAAATCTCTGAGGGAATAAAAGACCTTTTTCTTTATTACCGGGTAGATTCGCTGATAGAGTATCCTTACAGCACCCTCGGCCAGTGATTTATCTCTGGGCTTGTATGCACGTGCCGGCAATATGGTTGTTTCATAGTGCTCAGCAAAATCCAGGAAGGTCTCATTTATCGTGGGCTCATACCTGTTGCTTTTAATTACGGCAGACTTTAGGTTGTCAGGCACTATGGCTGCCGGAACACCTCCAAAAAAATGAAGTGCATTCTCGGTTGATGCAATAAAATCTTCCTTTTTCTGGCTCATGGATGCTTCAGCATATGTATATTGGCTGGCCCCGAGAATAGCAACAAAGAATTGAACCTCTGTAACTTCACCTGTGTCCTTATTAACTATTTCAAGTGTCTTGCCGGCATAATCAACAAACATCTTATCTCCGGCCTTATGATTCATGTGCATCACAGGATTGACCCTCTTGCTCCAGCGCTTGTAATGTTCACAAAACTGAGAACTCTTTAATCCATCAGGATACTTTTTGTAATATTCTTCCCACATACCCCACTTTGTAACACCGGTCTTCTTCAGTTCTCGTTCCATGTAAGGGAAAAAATCATAAACAGCTTTAAGCTTAGGTGATAAGGTCTGTGTTTTATTATTGCTGAACAGTGCTTCCAGTTCCCCGTCACTCTTTTGATTTATATCATCAATGCTTAGATTAAGAAGTTGATATAAAGTGATATACTTCTTTACAGTATTCCTGGAAATAGATAAATACTTGCTTATAAACTGCTTTCCCCTTTTTTGATGATACAGTTGTATTACTTTTCTTACTTTACTCATGTCTGTCTTTTTATTGGCCATTGATCGTACGTTTATTTATAAATAAATGCACGAAAATACGGCATTGACATCATGAAAAAATCGTAATTTTATTGGTGGTCAGTTTGCTCCGGAATAGGTGGTCAGTTTAAACCGGAATCGATGGTCAGTTTACTCCGGTTTTGGGTGGTCAGTTTGATCGGTTTTTGCAATCTGATATCAAAGTTCCCAAAAAATATTCTATTGTGCAAATTTTTCCTACAATC
>CAZOZU010000406.1:0-2514 GCA_964584355.1 uncultured Rikenellaceae bacterium | reverse complement strand
AAGTGGAATCGATATTTCGTCAAAATCCGGTAGTCTTATTTCGAGGCGGATACTGGTTACAAACAGATCTGTCTTTGGTAAACAACTCGGTTCATTAATGTTGAGAACAAAGTATAATATAAATATTACACGGGTTTACCGGTCAGGGATTGAGCTTATTGCATCTCCCGACCTTAGATTACAGATGGGAGATAAACTGACAGTTGTTGGTGATGAAGGATCTATTGAAAAAGTGATTAGCCAGCTTGGCAATTCTATAAAACGTCTTGATGAACCTAATTTAATCCCTCTTTTTATCGGGATTTTACTTGGCGTTTTGCTTGGCAGCATTCCCTTCAGGATACCCGGCATTGCCAATCCTATTAAGCTAGGTCTGGCAGGAGGCCCTTTGATAGTGGCAATTTTACTTAGCAAATATGGTTACAGATTTCAGCTGGTATCCTATACAACACCAAGTGCCAATCTGATGCTCAGGGAGATAGGCATAGTCCTATTCCTGGCAAGTGTTGGAATAGTATCCGGCGAAAAATTTATTCCATCACTTTTATCAGGCGATGGATATAAATGGATGGGATATGGAGCAATAATTACTGCTATCCCGATCCTTCTTATTGGATTTTATTCACGATTTGTTCTTAAAAGAAATTATCTGGAGATCTGCGGTCTTTTATCAGGCAGCATGACTGATCCTCCGGCACTTGCTTATGCAAATACAATCTCACAGTCCGAAGCACCGGCAATTGCCTACACTACGGTATATCCCCTGGTGATGTTTATGAGGATATTTATTGCCCAGCTGCTGATATTGCTATTTGCTTAATTACCCGATCTCTTGACCCCCCCACCCCCTCCCGATACGCTTTCACTACGTTCAAGCTATCGGGGGTACTACCCTTTAGGGGGCATTCCGCGAAGCGGACGGGGGTCATATCACAAGCGTCTGTATAGAATGTGGCAGTATAGTTATTTCAGCTGTTCTGAGTCCGAAGCAAAGATTATAGGTTATTTCCCTGTTTCCGGGGTTCATAACCACTATTGCCAGACTGCCATCTTCATTGATAAAACCTGTCGTAAGCAGATAGCTCCTTGTTGAAGCACACATTATTCTTAAGGCACCGGGACGTATGAATTTAGAGAAATGACCTATATAAAAATATGAGTTGGTATAAATCAGTTCACCAGTTTTTATGTCACCATGAATGGGGGCAAAGCAGAAATTTCTGACATGGTTCGGCCCTCCTGTCTCATCAAGAAGAATATTCCAGTCAGTCCAACCCACAGTCCCGTTATTGAAGTCATTTATCATTGAGATACCATACTCTTCCCCAAGACCCCAGAAAAAATACCTTTCACTGTTAAAAGGTCCGTTACAGCCCTCCGTGAACAGCAGTTTCTTTTCGGAATAAGCACTATTGACAAGTCCTAAATTATTATGCATCTGCTGGCCGCCGGTCCAGTCTTCATACCAGTGAAATCCCATACCCCATGCATATTTTGAAGCTTCAGGATCGTTGAAGATAGCCAGTGCTCTTTGTACCATCAGGTCGCGGTTATGATCCCAGACAATTATCTTTGTTTCAGATAATCCCTCTTTTTCCATTGTCGGGCCTAGATAATTCTTGAGAAAATACCTTTCGTCCTCTGCAAAATAGATACATGATTCCCATGTCTGTGTTGCCATCGGTTCGTTCTGGATTGTAATACCCCACACAGGTATACCTTCCTCCTCATAGCTCCTGATGAATTTGGTATAGTATGTTGCCCACGACTGGTAAAATTCCGGTAACAGCTTACCTCCCCGAAGCATATTATTATTATCCTTCATAAAGGCCGGCGGACTCCATGGACTTGCAAATAGTGTGAGTTTCCCGTCAGTAGCATCAAGAGCTCTCTTTATCAAAGGGATTTTATATTGCCTGTCGTGTTCTATGCTGAATGATTCCAGTTCCTTGTCACCCTCATCAACATAGGTATAACTTCCGCTTGAAAAATCACAGCTGTTTATATTCGTTCTCGCAAGAGTATACCCTATTCCTTTTTCCGGGTCATAATATGCCTGTATCAACTCTTCCTGTTTTTTAGCAGGAAGTTTTGCCAGTGTCTCGGCAGCTGCATCAGTAAGAGCACCGCCTATTCCAAGCATTATTTGAAATGTTGTGGAAGGGTCGGCAAAAATGTATATTTCCCTTTCGGAGGTAGTCTCCAGTTTAGAGAACTCCAGTTTATCTGTTTGCGTCAACCTGAAATCCGTACTGTCGGCTGTAGTATAAATAGTTACATTTTTACCCTCAATGGTAAATTCATTTATACTCTCAGGTTCTCGGGGCTTTTGGTTACTGCATGAAAACAGTACCAATAACAAAACATAAAAAGCAATATTTTTCATGGATACGGATTTTAATTGATAATTCAATTGATAGTATTAAATATAAATTACTAAATAATCCCCAGAGATAGGCCCCAGGACCCAGGACCCAGGACCCAGGACCCAGGACCCAGTACCCAGTACCCAGT
>CAZOZU010000405.1:0-2516 GCA_964584355.1 uncultured Rikenellaceae bacterium | reverse complement strand
TATGCTTATATGCCTGCAACCGGAAGGTTTTACAACCAGTCGCTGGTAAAGACCGGAAATTATCCGTTTTTTAATGTATTTCTCAACCTCAAACTCAAAAGAACGCGGATTTTCGTCATGTTTGATCATTTAAATTCAGGATATTTTAGTTATAATTACTTATTAACACCCCTCTATCCGCTGAATGTTAGGATGTTACGTTACGGACTTGCATGGACCTTTTATAATTAAAAAATTGTTGTATTTTTGCACCCGTTTTTAAAACCGGAAACGGATATATAACTAATACAGCAATTTTGGAAAAGATAATTATTATAATATTAATATTCATGGAGGCAATTACGGCTTCGATTAGCAAGAAACCGGATACCTCAATGGACATTAGTGCCCCGGTAAATATTGATCTTGATTCAATAATGAGCAGGGGAAGACTAATAGCAGTAACTGACTATAATTCTACAAATTATTTCATTTACCGTGGTGAACCTATGGGCTTTCATTATGAATTGCTTACCGCATTCGCCAATCACATTAGAGTCGATCTTGAGATGGTTACCGAAAATCATCTTGAAAATGCATTCGATCTTCTTAACGACGGGAAAGCTGATTTGATGGCTATCGGCCTCACTATTAACGCAACACGAAAAAATGAAATCCTTTTTAGTGATCCGATATATGAAACAAGGCAGGTTCTTGTGCAGCGAAAACCACTCCAGTGGCAATTCATGACACAGGATAATATTAACAGGAAGCTTATCAGGAACCAGCTCGATCTGGCAAATAAGACAGTTTTTGTCCAGGAAAGATCTTCTCATTCTGAGCGCCTTCACTCCCTGGCACGTGAAATAGGTGATTCAATAATTATTGTTGAGGTAGCCTATGATGCGGAAAAACTGATTCAAAATGTAGCAGAGGGAGATATTGAATATACCGTATGTGATGAGAATGTTGCAAAGGTAAATTCTACATATTATCCAAATATTGACATTAAAACTCCTGTGAGTTTTCCTCAGAATATAGCATGGGGACTAAGAAAGGAGCATTCTGATATGCTTTTAAAGGAGCTGAATCACTGGCTTGCTGCTTATAAAAAGACAGGTGATTATGCCCTGTTATATGCAAAATATTTTAAGAACTCAAGATCCAGCAGAATAGTTAAAAGTGATTATTATGCTCTTTATACAGGAAAAATATCACGTTGGGATGACATGATAAAGTCTGCAAGCGATGATATTAACTGGGACTGGCGTTTGCTTGCATCGCTTATATACCAGGAGTCGCGCTTTAATCCTAATGTAAGATCATGGGCAGGTGCTTACGGTCTTATGCAAGTCATGCCTGGTACGGGTCAAAGATTCGGAATAGATATAACCTCTTCACCGTCAAACAATATGAAGGCAGGGACACTTTATATAGAAATATTACACTCTGTTTTTGATACTAAGATTGAGGATGAAAACGAAAGGATGAAATTTATACTTGCATCATATAACGCAGGTCCGGGACATGTCCTTGATGCTATGAGACTGGCAGAGAAATATGGAATGGATCCTCAGAAATGGGAAGATAATGTTGAATATTGGCTGACCATGAAGTCAGATCCTGTTTATTACAGAGATCCTCTTGTGAAAAGTGGATATTTCAAAGGTACTGAATCAGTAAATTTTGTAATAGAGATACTTGACCGCTTCGAGCATTATAAAAATTTTATTCCGGAGCATATAAGTATGAATTACAACTAAAACAGACTATTTTAATCATATCTTATTGCTTTAACAGGAGTGATCCTGCTTATCAGTTTTGAAGGGACCAGGAGCATAATTAGTATTGCTGCCATGGTCCCTGTATTTAGAAGCAGGATATGGAAAAACTCAAGATTTACCGGAACAGTCTTGATATAGTATGAAGAGGGATCCAGTGTTATCAGTCCTGTTTTTAGTTGTATAAATGCTATCCCAATACCTATCAGGTTACCCCATAGCAATCCCTTGCTTATCAGATAGGCAGCCTGGTAGAGAAACATCCTTCTTATTGTAATATCTTCAGAACCAAGAGCTTTAAGCACACCTATCATATTTGTCTTCTCAAGTATCAGGATCAAAAGACCTGAGATCATATTGAATCCGGCAACAACAAGCATGAGTAAAATGATGATGATCACGTTAACATCCTGAAAATTAAGCCAGGCAAAGATCTGGGGATATTTCATCCTGATGTTTGTAACCTTAAATTTTTCTTCATCCTCCATAACCATGTAACCAATGGCATCCCTTACTGCCATTGTCATCTCATCGAGACGGTCAAAATCATTAATATATATTTCAAATCCGCTGATCTGGTCATCATCCCATCCATTGAGTCTCTTAATGTGACCTATATCACAAAAAACATAGATCTTATCAAAATCCTCGAGGCTGGTCTCATAAATACCGCTGATAGTGAATTTTCTCATCCTTGGGGGGTCCTGTACAAAGTGCATGGCAAAAGAATCACCGGTCTTAAGACGAAGCATATCG
>CAZOZU010000404.1:0-2528 GCA_964584355.1 uncultured Rikenellaceae bacterium | reverse complement strand
TTAAAGACAAAATGAAGATTGATCCTTTAAAAGATACCGATTATAGATGGCATTAGTCTCCAGTGATAGAAAAATAAACGCCTAAGCATAACACGGTCAATAAAATTAATAGGTTTCCTGCATAGCGGGACGACCTGTTCCGCCATAGCGGAAGGCTCACCGGGCTGTTTATTGACGCTCGGCCCTATTGCGGGGTCTTTATATGAAATTGCCCGCATTTAGAAATATAGTATTAAAAAGGCTGTGTGCCCTATAGAGTATGCGGAGTGTAAAGGCGTTTGGCGTGAAATAGGGATACAACCCCAAATATGTTTACATTAAAAGGAGGTAAATGTCATGCAAGATGACATAGTTAAAAACAAAACTCATAAATCCACTATCCCACAACCTTATCTTATATCATATGCTATCACAAGAAAATGCAATCTTAAATGCAAACACTGTTATAGTGAAGCTGCCGAAGAAGCTGCACCTGATGAACTTTCAACAGAAGAAGCAAAACGACTTTTAGATGAAATTGTAGAGTGGGGGATAAAACTATTAATTTTCGATGGGGGTGAGCCTCTCTGTAGAGACGATTTTTTCGATATTGCTAAATATGCATCTACGAAAGGATTGAGGATAGTTATAGGTAGCAATGGTACACTGATTGACAAAGATGTTGTTGAACGGTTGAAATCTTCAGGTATTACGGCGGTACAGATATCTATTGATGGTTCTGAAGCACAGACACATGATTGGTTTCGGGGAGAAGAAGGATCGTTCAACAAAGCTCTGGAAGGTGCTAAGGCATGTAAAGCAGCAGGATTACCTTTCCAATTTGGCATGACCATTAGAAAAAGTACTTTAAATCAAATACCGGATATGTTAAAACTTGCTTTAGAGTCTGGGGCGATTGCAGCAGAATTTTTTGATTTGGTCCAAGTTCAAAGGGTCAAAAAGGAAATCCCAGACGAAGTATTATCACCTAATGAAAGAAAAGAGGTTATGGAATGGCTTGCAGAAGCCCAAAAAGATTGCCCGATAATAATAAGAGTACCTGGTTGTCCTATGTATACACTAATACTTCAGGAGAAAGATGTTCAACCGAAGCATTTTCCATCCAATTTACTGAAAAGAATTCCATATTATGGAAGAGGGTGTGCTGCTGGAATGCCAAACGGCTATCTTACAATCCTACCAAATGGAGATGTAATACCCTGTATGCTTCTCCAAATAAAACCAGGTAATGTAAAAGAGGAAAGCATCATACAGATGTGGGATAATTCTTCAATACTGTTAAAGCTTAGAAATCGAAAATTATTGGAAGGAGAATGCGGTCGTTGTATTTATATGGAGAAATGTGTCGGATGCCGTGGAAGAGCTTATGAAGAAACAGGCAATATCATGGCAACAGATCCTGGCTGTTGGGTTATTTCTGAGGGAAAGCTATTCTGAGATATTATTCGTAGTATTATTATGAGAAAAACCAACAAAATGCAATTTCACGATTCTTCCAATCAGAAAAACAAGGTACATGATAAGTTGATTAGAAGCATATTGGTTATTGCAGGAACATTTTTTGTAGGGCTCGGGGTTATTGGAATATTTTTACCACTTTTGCCTACTACTCCCTTCCTTTTACTTGCTGCTGCATGTTATGCCAGAAGTTCAAAAAGATTTTATAATTGGCTTTTAAATAATAAATGGTTCGGAAATTACATTAAGAATTATCGGGAAGGAAAAGGAGTTCCATTAAAAGTAAAGATTTTAACCATTTCTATATTGTGGGCCACAATAATAATTTCCTGTGTTATAGTTTCCAGTCTTTTAGTTTGGATCATTTTAGTTCTAATAGCTATTGGCGTTACTATACATGTCCTTACTATTAGAACTTTTAAAGAGGGAAAAAACAAAAAAAAATCAAAACATGAAAACTCTACTGATTTTCACCATTGTTTCTGCATTAATCATTGGTTCGTTAAATGCACAGGAAGTGAATCTGGAAAATCCTGTAATACCTGATATTAAAAGGAACACAATATACTTTGAACTTGGAGGAAATGGAATAATCTCTTCAGTTAATTATGAAAGGCTATTCCCATTTAAGGGAAAAATGGACTTATCTTAAGAGGTGGATTAGGTATGTATTCCGAAGGGAATTTAGAAATAGCCCCTATAGTTGAGTTGAATTACTTACTAGGGAAAGGATCGAATCATTTTCTAGAGGTTGGAGTGGGTAACTGCCTATTTTATTCGGTTACATTTAGATTGGGATATCGATACCAATCCAGCAATGGTTTTTTGTTCAAAGCTGGCGCGATATTTATTACTGCAGGCGAATGGTGGGTTCCTGTTTGGCCAGGATTATCATTTGGTTACTCATTTTAATGAATGCTAATAGAGGATTCTGAATTTACCTTGACAAAAACAATATAGTAATAAACTACTACCAACATCGTGTATAAGCCATTAAAACGGATCATACACTGAACCGTTGTGCGCAATTAATGGCAACCTGATGAGATTTCAATAACAGAATAAATAAT
>CAZOZU010000403.1:0-2536 GCA_964584355.1 uncultured Rikenellaceae bacterium | reverse complement strand
AATGTCCTAGTTTTCTTGCAAAGATGCCTATAGTGGGAACAAAAAGGACAATGAGGAATGCAAAAAACTCTACTCCGAAAAACACCTCTTCAAGGCCGTCTTTTACGAGTGTAGAAAGATATACTACTATGAGCAATATCAGTAAATATGTAAGATAACTTATTTTAAGCAATAGAGTTGATACGAGTCTTCGTTTATGAAGCTGGTGGGGTTTAAGGTATGCATATGCAAGAGAGAAGATCAGCACAATAAAGATAACTCCAAGAATATGATTAAGGATTTCACTGAAATTTGCCATTATTGCTATTATTTGTTTTTGCATTAAGATTCCAGTTCTGACCATACAAGTGAACTTGCCCCAAGCACTGCAGCATTTTTAGTGCTGAGTTCCGATGGAAGGATTTTAACTTTATTTCTATAGATGCTTAACAGGTACCCTTCCATTGCTTCTTTTGCCGGTTTGAAAATAAAATCACCTGCAAGAGCCAAACCACCAAAAAGGAAAATAGCCTCAGGACTTGTAAATGAAACAACATCAGCAAGTTTATATCCTAAAATTCTCCCTGTAACATCAAATGCCTTTATTGCGAGTTTGTCTCCTTTCCTGGCTGCAGTGAATATCATTTCAGAGTTAATTTCATCAATATTCATTTTTTTGAATTCACTTGGCTCCCGGCTGTCGGCCAGTATTTTTATAAATGTCTTTGTCAGTCCGGTTGCCGACACATAAGTTTCAAGGCACCCTTTATTACCGCAGCCGCAAACGCGGTCAGAAAGTTCTGGTCGAACGGGTGTATGCCCCAGTTCTCCTGCAAAACCATCATGTCCGTACATCAGTTTTCCATCAACAACAAAACCACTTCCAAGGCCGGTGCCAAGTGTTATCACCACAAAATCTCTCATCCCCCTGGCTCCGCCGTAAATCATTTCTCCCACAGCAGCAGCATTGGCATCATTTGTAACAATTACAGGGAGTGTGGTGTGTTTATGAAACACTTCTGCCAGGGGAACAATTCCCTTCCATGGCAGTGCAGCGGAATATTCAATTGTACCTTTATGTATGTTACCCATCGGAGCACCTATACCAAAACCCGTTATTTCATACTCCTTCCCGATTTTTTTGCCGGCAGCTCCCATGGCTTTGAACAATGCCTCTACAAAATCTTCTACTTTTTTTGAATAATCGAGTGTTATTATCCTCCCCTCAACAAGAATATTACCTTCCCTGTCGACAAATCCGAAAACAGTATTGGTTCCGCCTATATCAATCCCTATTGCAAGTCTCTTTTTTGCCATTTAACCTTCAAGTTCTCAATGTAAATATACCATTTCTTATGAAAAATGCCTCTATCTGTTTTTATGTAAATAAAGAAAAATATTAACCGCAAAGGTCGCAAAGGCAGTTACGCCAAGTTCGCAAAGAACTAACATACGCAACTATAACTTTGCGTACTTTGTTATACTTTCCGCTCTTTGCGGTTAAATAAATTTTAACAATCCGAAATATTCCGGCTTGTGAAAATCTGGTTTCTCTGTTCTTATTGGATTCCAGGACAGATAATGTTGAACCGATAATTTATCACCGCATTTATAAAAATTAGCCCTGAATGTTTTTCCTTTCGGGTCGTGTATCTCATGATGAAAAAATACCTGAAAAGGAATTGCAATTGTTATTGTCCATGAAAATTTTCCGGTTCTCTCGGGTACAGGATTATTACCGACGGAAGTTATTCTTCTTATTTTTTTTATAACCTCCGGATCAGCCTTGTTGCCGGAATATCTGTCTTTGCCCGCTCCCATGAAGCACGTGCCGATGCCATTAAATTCAAGGTTGTAATAAACTTCTGTGTCATCGGGTGAGACAAAAAACTCCACACAGGAATCTTCCCAAACCATATCGTTTGTATCTGTCTTTTCTGCTTTAAACCAGTTTTCCGTAATATAATACTTAATCAGAAGTTCGTTATTGGTATAACCTAATAAAAAAACCACATCCGGTTTATAGGGAAATTCTTTCCAGTTGATTTCTGCAATATGGACCAAAGTTCCTGATTCATCAAGTCTCGCAGATATTTCTTCCAGATCCGGATATTGCGAATCAAATTCTAATATCCTGACATTCAGCTCTTTCATGGGCCAAGCAATTCCCTCATGAACTTATGAGCATGGAATAGAATAACAATTTTCTATTGTTTCAATTCATTCCAGATAAGAGCTGCAGATCCCATAACGGCGCCTTTATTTTCAGGTATTTCTGAAATAAGGATTTTTACAGTATCCTTCATAAGGACATAATTATTTTTCTGTATATATTTCTTTACGGGATTCAGCAGCATATCTCCTGCATTTGCCAGTCCTCCGAAAAGGAATACTGCCTCGGGGCTTGAGAACACCACAGCATTTATTATCCCGAAACCCAGTATTTCGGCAGTATCATTCATTGCCTTAACAGCTATAGGATCTTTCCGGGCTGCTGCCTCTGCAATTTTTTTGGAGGTAAGTTTTGATATAGGAATATTTCTCAGCGGGCTTTCAT
>CAZOZU010000402.1:0-2542 GCA_964584355.1 uncultured Rikenellaceae bacterium | reverse complement strand
TGGTTAAGGTTACTACCTATTTAGTTGGTACGACCTCCTGTATTGTACCATCCTCATTATAAAACAACTTATCAAAGCATATTGACCTGCGAAACGGATGAGGACTTCCCGGGTGGCCCCAACCAAACTTCGGTTCTGCATCGGGATGGTTTTTGTAATAGAGATCGGAATTGTGATAGAAGAGGTACCATTGACCTTTGTATTTAGCAATAGAATGGTGGTTTGTTCCGCTGTTCATCCTTTGCAGGATTACACCCTTATATTCAAACGGACCCAATGGATCGTCGCTCATGCAATATTTGATTTCACCACTCGTGGCTGCATAAGAAAGATAATATTTACTCTTGTATTTATGCATCCAGATTGCCTCAAAAAAATCATCAGTGCCCTCGAGCAGGTAAACCTCTCCATCATAGGAAATCATGTCCTTTTTAAGCTTAATGGCATTTACCACGAGTTGCCCCATATAAAGGTATGCCTGGCCATCATTGTCAATAAAGACTGCCGGATCGATAAAATCGCGGTTGCAAACCACTCCTTTCGTATTGATGTGTATCAGGGCTGAATCCAGGGGATCTTTAAAGGGCCCGTGAGGCCTGGTACCAACAGCCACTCCTATTTTGCTGGCTTCAACAGGATAATAGAAGTAATATTTTCCATTTCGCCGGATACAATCAGGAGCCCAGGCTTCAGCCTTGGCCCAGCTGACATCATCCAGAGTAAATGCAACTCCATGATCGGTCCAGTTTTGCATATCGGTTGTGGAAAATACATGCCAGTCGTGCATTGAGAACATTGTTGCCGTGTCTTCATCATGTGATGGGTATACATACAGAGTATCGTTAAATACCCTGGCTGATGGATCAGCAGTATACATGTGGGTAATAAAGGGATTCTGAGCATAGCAAATACTGCCAATTAATATACTCAACGTAGTCAGATACAATTTATACATGCTATTATTTTTTTAAATAGAATCTTATGGAAATATCGGAAAAAATAACCAACTACTGATTCAACTGAATGAAATTAGCTCATTTTCTTTCTAACACGAGATTACCGAAATTATCTACAAGGACCGTCCAGTTTCTTTCAACCAATATGGTAGCTTCTTTCTCCTGTATGATAACCGGTCCCTCGAGTTTTTGCCGTGGTTTAAGAATGTTGCGCTGACAGACCGGACAGGATATCTGTCCTTCGGGAAACCATACATTACGGTTCTTACAGGAAGTTTTATTCGTTTTTTCTCTTTTATCGTTTTTCAGTGGTTCCAGGTCTGGCTTTGTTAACAGATTAATAGCTCTTAACCTGACATATACTGTCTGAATAGTCTCACCCGGCGTACTGTGTCCATAGCTGGCTTTATGTGCCTCGTGAAATTCTTTTTGCAGGGATATGATATAAGCAGGTGAGAGATGTACTCCTTTCAGGGGAATATTGAGCTCATAATTCTGACGTAGGTATCGAAGGTCAATTGAGGTTTTTATTTCAAATGTTAATCCGTAGCCTTTCATTTGTTCAAACCATTTATCAGCTTTGGCATGCAAACGATCAATTGCATTATTCAGAAGGTCAACATTTTCCTTTTTTAGGGAGGTCATTGTCGTTTCGACAAAGTTTGTTGATACATCTGAATATAGTAATCCCAGAGCCGAGAAAAGGCCGGGGTACTTCGGAATAATTACTTTACATATTGACAATTTGTCAGCCAGCATAGTGGCATGGATTGGTCCTGCTCCTCCATAGGCTACCAGTGTAAAATCCCTGGGGTCATGTCCGCGCATAATAGAAACAAGCCGTAATATATGTAACATGTTGTCGTTTGCTATGGTCACGACACCAGTGGCAGCTTCTTTTACACTTGTAGACAGGTGTTTACAAATGTGTTTTTGCAATGCATCCGTGGCCAGCTTTGGATCAAGTAACATTTCTCCACCCAGGAAAGAATCACGATCGAGGTATCCTAATTCCAGATAAGCATCTGTAACAGTCGGTTGGGATCCGCCTTTCCCATAACATGCAGGTCCGGGATCTGCTCCTGCACTTTCCGGTCCTACTTTCAGGTGTCCACCGGGATCGATCCATGCAATACTACCTGCCCCTGAACCACATTCGGCAACATCGATCATCGGGAATCGAACAGGATAACCACTACCTTTTGTCCAACCCGAGCTATGAACTTTTTCTCCCACCTCGTATTCAGTTGTATATAAAGGCTGTCCATAAAGAATAAGTCCGGCCTTGGCTGTTGTTCCACCCATATCAAAGGCTATGACTCGTTCTATTTCTAGCTTTTGTGCTAATTGAGCGGTGGCAATGATACCTGCTGCTGGTCCGGATTCTATCATTGTATGAGGCTTCTTAATTGCCTCCGAAGGTGGCAAAGTACCTCCCCCCGAATGCATGACATACAGTTTATCCTGTTTCCAGTCGTTTGCATCGAGCTTTTTACGGATCCCTTGCAGGTATGATAGTACTCCCGGAGCCACGGCTGCTGCAACTACTGTTGTGCTGGTTCTTTCAAATTCACGGAATTCTGCAG
>CAZOZU010000401.1:0-2553 GCA_964584355.1 uncultured Rikenellaceae bacterium | reverse complement strand
CGCGACACACGTATACTCCCGGCAAATTATACCCGGCTGCAAAAACGCGTGCCATGCTTCGTTCATTACGGTTGTGTATCAGAATTTTGCCTCTAAGAATATTTACTGTTCACAACCTCCATTCTCTCACCAACACAAACGCCCCTTATTGCCGGGCCGTTATGTTTAAGCGAAGTTACGCGTACCGAGACAAATTCGCCTTAAGATCAAGCACTTCCCTTACGTGACTAATTCGCCTAGACATAACCAAACAAACGTATTTGTTTAAAACGTGACAAAACCTGCCCACTAATCTGGACTCACTCATCTAGACAACTTTAGTATAACATCGAAATTCTGCCCACCTTCCGGGACTATTATCCCGGACAGTTTTTTCTGGATAATCTAATAAAAGTAAAAGACAATAGTAATTATTATAAAATATTACTGAAAATACTTACTGATGTACTGCCCTGAAATAGATTACATTAGCGCATCAAATCTATAACAACGATAATCATTAACGTATCTATCCGTTATTTATTTGCATTTTTAGTTGCATTTCTGATATATCCGTTATATCTTTGCAGAAACAGTTACTACAATGAATAAACTTACCACAAAAGAAGAAGAGGCTATGAAGATCCTTTGGAAAGCCAAAAAAGGATTCATTAAAGATCTGATTGACCTTTGTCCGGAACCGAAACCCTTATATACGACGTTTTCATCAGTTATCCGAATACTTGAGGAGAAAGGCTATGTAGGCCATAAAGCCTATGGCAAAAACCATGAGTACTTCCCTTTAGTTAAGAAGGAAGAGTATAGGAAAATGTATATGAAAGAAGTCGTAAGCGATTACTTTGGATCATCTTATAAAAATGTTGTTTCATTTTTTGTGGATGAAAAAAAGTTAAGTACAGATGACTTAAAAAAGCTAATAGAAGTTATTGAGAAAGGGAAGAAAAATGGATAATTTCCTCTTATACCTGCTTAAGGTATCAGTTGTGACTATGCTGTTATACCTATGTTATGTACTTTTTTTCAGTAAGGATACATTTTATCTTCGCAACAGGATTTTCCTGATTGGACTTCTGCTGCTTTCCATTATTATACCCTTACTGAATGTTTTCAACATTTTTGCCACTGAGTCTTCAGTTGAAAACACAAACTCAATAAAAAGTATCATCTTATCCGGGAGTAGTCTCGAAGCAACTATTTCAGAAAAGATTACTTCATTCGATTTAAATAGCATATTGATTTGGATCTATTTTTTAATTACAGGTCTTTTCCTATTACGAATAATATCCAGCGTTGCACATACATTTATGATAATTCGAAAGGGAATTATACAAAATACCAAGTTCCCTAAGGTTGTTTTGTCTGAAATGGAGCATCCACCTTTTTCTTTCTTCCCTTACGTAGTTATTCCAAAGAAAACCTACGAAAGCGGTAACTATTTGGAGATTCTTGACCATGAAACTGCACATATCAAGCAAGGACATACTTTTGATTTGTTATTTTCCGAATTACTAATTGCCTTTCTATGGTTCAATCCGTTTATGTGGCTCATAAAAAGGTCAATCATACTAAACCATGAATACTTAGCAGACAATTTTATTTTACAAAGTTCTTGCAATGTTAAAGAATATCAGTATAAACTTCTAAACATCCCAAATAGCCTAATGAATGTCCCATTAGCTCATAATTTCTCAAGTTTAATTAAAAACCGAATTGTCATGATCAACAAAAAGCCAACACGCAATTATGCTACTCTGAAAAGTTTAATAATTCTTCCGGTAGTAGCAATCCTATTTGTTTTGTTTTCGTTCAAACCCGGGAACACTCTAACAAACACTGGTAATCAAAAACCACTATTCTCTAAGACTTCTGAATCTGAGATTTTGGTATTTCTTGCAAAGAATACTGGCTATCCACAGGAAGCGAGAAGTTCTTCTGACACAGGAAAAGTATTTGTGGTTGTAAAAATGAATAAGGGTGGAGTAATAAAAGAATGTAAAGCTTTTACTGACAAAAAAGCTGTCAATGTTCCCCTGTTACCAGAAATCGTAATTGTAGGTTATAAACCATCTGGTGAAACAATTGTAGCAAAAAGTACAAAAGCTACTTCGAACGAACATCCAACATTGAAGACTGAATGTCTTCGGGTCACTAATACTCTTTCAGACGTTAAAATACCTGAGTGGAATGATAAGGATATGGAATTTGCAATCCAATTCAAGTTTGCACTCAAATAGATATTAATTTTAGCAATAAGCTAAATATCAGTTTTTATGGACATTTACTATACCTGGACAACCGTCTGGGTATACTGATTTAGGGCTGATTTTGATAATTACATCATGACAATGACAAATAAACGACTAAACATAACACGGACAATATGGGTAAGTTGTTTCCCGCTGCGCGGGACGACTTGTCCCGTGAAACGGGAAGTTGTCACGGTTTTTGCAACCTTTCCTGCTCTTTTATAAATTAACTGCTAAGGCATAAACCCGGATACCCGCCAGTAATCATTTTACACTTTGCATACCATGACTCATTCACCGGTTTCAA
>CAZOZU010000400.1:0-2554 GCA_964584355.1 uncultured Rikenellaceae bacterium | reverse complement strand
CTGAAGTATCATCACACGAAGACTCTATGGCTAAAATTGTTACTGGCATTAATGCTTTGATTTTCGGTATATTTTAGGTTATTTTGACCTATGATTTTTAGCAGTTGTAAATGATCAAAAGTATTAAAAAATCATTTAAGTATCTTATCATTTTCCTCGGGATAATCATTATGGTCCCGACTATATTTTATTTTATCCTGCGAGTACCGGTGGTACAGACCATGCTAGTAAGAAGGATCACCGCTCATATCTCTGAAGAATTAAAATCCTCAATTACTATAGGGAAGGTCGATTTTCATTTCTTTAACAGGCTGTATATGAACGACATATTGATTAAAGACCAATATAATGATACATTGATCTATTCTCAAAAAATATCAGTCGGAATAAGACAAATAGACCTTAGGAAGAAAAAGATTATCAGGTTTGGAAGAATAAGGATTGACAAACCTGTTGTCGCTTTCGCAGCTGACTCTTCAGGAATTCTTAACATAAAGTGGTATATTGATAAGCTGAAGACACCAAATAATACACGTCCAAAAATTGATATAACCCAGATTGACATCAACAATGGCAGGTTCTCACTGGTAAAAAATAAAGCCGACACCAATAAGTCTAAAATTAATTTCAGTAACCTTCATCTTTCAGATATAAATTGTATTCTGGAGGGCTTTAGTATAAATAATGACACAACAACTTTCAATATTTATAACCTGGGATTCAGGGAATCAGGTGGATTTAAGGTAAAGAGGATGAACAGTGGCTCTGTCTTCTCCAGAAATTATTTTCGTTTTAATACTGCCTTCGTGGAATGCGACAGCACAATATTAAATATCTCCCATGCAGGCATGAAAGTTGATTCATCTTCTTCTTTCAGAAACTTCATCAATGATGCCAGGTTCGATATTTTACTTGAAAGGTCTCTGGTTTCCATTTCCGACCTTCAGTATTTCGCTCCTTTTATAAGCAGAATAAACGAATCATTTTGGATATCCGGTAAAGTATTTGGCACAATATCTGAATTAAGGGGAAGAAATATTGAAGTCTCCTGCCTCGATAGTACATATCTCGATTGCGATTTTGATTTCTCAGGGCTTCCCGAAATTGAAAATTCTTTTATCTATTTCGGTATTAATGATTTCAGATCCAGTGCTAAAGAAATTGAGAAAATAAGCATCCAGGGAAACGGACCTGTGAAACTTCCCGAAATTATTCATAAGATGGGAACTATCTCCTTCGAAGGAACCTTTACCGGTTTTACAACTGATTTTGTCACGTATGGCAAGATCAGGTCAGATCAGGGACTGCTAAAAACGGACATTTCAATGAGACCGGAGGAATCAAACAGATTCAGGGTGAATGGTCTTATTTCAGGAGGTGATATAGCCCTGGGTTATCTTTTAGAACAACCGGAGCTGATCGGAAATCTCAGTATGAATGTCGACATTGACGGAGTAGCATACTCTCTGAAAAGATTCTCAGGTGATCTGTCAGGACTTATCGACAGCATAGAAATAAACGATTACGAGTACCGTAATATCGGGCTAAACGGCTCCTTTACAGAAAAAACCTGGGATGGCAGTGTCAATGTCTCCGAAAAGAACATCAGGATGGATATTCTGGGAATGTTCAATTTCAACAGAGAACTACCTGAATTTGATTTCACATTAAATATGGCAAATGCTGATCTTCACAAACTCAATTTTGATAAAACCGATACTACCGCATCTCTGTCAATGCTTCTGACGGCTAACATTAAAGGAAGCAACATTGATAACGTTGATGGTGAAATCAAACTTCTTAATTCGAGTCTTAAGAAATTTGGGAATACCCTTGAACTATACAATTTCTCAATTGAAACCTTTATAGAAGATGAGCTCCCGGCAATAACTCTGCGAACGGACTATGTTGATGCCGACCTCAGAGGGTATTACGATTTCAGCGGTCTGGGTGCAATGTTCAAAAAGACTCTGGCTTCTATTATGCCATCTCATTTTACCATGCCTGAACCTGACAGTGATGATCTGCCAAATTATTTCACCTTCAATATCAACCTCAAAAACACTGATAAGCTGAATAACTTCTTCAGAACCGGGTTGGTGATATCTGAAAACAGTTACCTGAATGGTGAGATATACAGTGACAGTATTATGAAAATAAATGGTGAATCAAAAAAACTCAGCATCAGAAGTTATACTTTTAACGACCTGTCACTTGAAGGAAATCTTATTGTTCCCGGACTATATTTATGGTTAAAAAGTTCTTCACTAAATCTGCTTGACCAATCCGATCTTAAAGGTTTAACTGTAAATCTCGATTCAAAACCGGATACTCTGCTTTTCAACCTGAACTGGGATAATAAAGAAAAAATTCTTAACAGGGGAAATGTAATTGCAAGCGGTATAATAATGAATAATATTAATAATCATCCTTTTCTTTTTATTGATATAGATTCTTCGACTATTTATACCCGTGATAATCTATGGAAAATAAGTCGTTCTATTGTTGTCCTTGATTCTAACTCAGTCAATATCAACAACATGAATGTCAGCAA
>CAZOZU010000399.1:0-2571 GCA_964584355.1 uncultured Rikenellaceae bacterium | reverse complement strand
TCTCAATGAATCAAAAGGTTATGGTTTTATTCGTGATAATGAATCGAAACAGAGTATTTTCGTTCATGTGAAGAACCTGCTTGAACCGGTTAAGGAGAATGATACTGTAGTTTTTGAACTGGGTAAAGGACCCAAAGGGCCTTCAGCCATGAAGGTTAAGTTATATAAAGAATAATATTTACAAGAAGCCTTATTTATGATCCGTGGCAGTTAATATGCCAGCTGAATTAATCACTCGATAATTCAGCAATCCGTTTTTTTATGGTCTCTATCTTGTTGATCCTCTCAATTGAAAACGTCTTATATTCCCTGTCGATGAACTCAAAGAGGATCAGCGATTTCTCTGAGAATATAAGGCATTCGTTTCTGTCGTTACGGGCCAGCCTTAATTCGGCTTCTGCATTAAAGAGCTCGGCCAGTACTTCCAGGTGACCGTTTGTATAATCATGCTCTTTCAGCAGCTTCTCTGTGAGCACCCCTGCAGGGATCTTGTTGAAGAATGCAGCATCCTCTTTAAGAAATTTATTATAGGCACCTTCAAGCCTGACGGAAGCTTCATCAAGGTCGCCTTTCTTTATAAGTCCGAGAACTTCCCCGATGAATTTCATTATCATTTCTATCATACGGAGGATATAGTCTTTCTGGTACATGTATATGGATTTGGAGTGTCAAAGATAGTAAAACGGCACAACGGCACAACGGTACAACTGCGCAACGGTACAACGGCGCAAAGCCTTAACGCCCTAACGCCTATATCTTTATAAACATCCTGTTCTTATAGAGCCAATAACACATATACCACATAGCGGCCCATACGGCCAGGCTTGTAATTATTGTTGCTGTTAACTCACCAGCCCAACCAAAGAGAAGAGTGCCAAAGGGTTCGATGAGCCTGCTTATCCAACGTGCACCGCCTGCCTCAAAAAACAGGTAGATGAAAATAGAGTTCATCCCCACAATGATAAACATCTTTGATCCCCTGATAAATATCTTCTTTACATCGATAAGCCAGTAGCAGAAAGCGAGAGCAAGTATGGTCCATCCTCCGCTGGCAAATACAAACGATACGGTTGCTATCTTCTTGATTATGGGAGTGATATTAAGCCAGTCGAGTGCATAACCGACTATCAGTGCTGATACTCCAGCAATTATTAGTATCTGGATTTTCTTTGTTGATGTTCTCTCGCTCATCAGTAGTTTGCCACAGAGTACACCCCATACCGTATGTGCTGTTGTTGAAACAAAGTTGAGAGTGGCCCATTCACTTGCTTTATCAACACCCTCGATCTTATTATTAAACCAGGCTCCAAGGTTTTCATAGTTAACCCAGGGGTGGTT
The DNA here is from genome assembly GCA_964584355.1 of uncultured Rikenellaceae bacterium. GTDB lineage: Bacteria > Bacteroidota > Bacteroidia > Bacteroidales > VadinHA17 > LD21. Next base: position 1,233 of record CAZOZU010000399.1, on the reverse strand, counting down.
AAATCCATCCACTGGGAAAAAACGGTAAGCAAGATCAATAAAGAGGAGGATGACAAGAGTAAATATAATCTGGAACCTGAAGCTTTTTTTCATTATCAGGAATGCCACCAGATAGGTTACACCAAGCTGTGCCAGTACATTCTGGAACCTGAATACGAGGTGTCCGGCAGCGATAAAATAAAGTGCCCATCCCAGAAAGAGCAATATTAACGAACGTTTTATTGCATGAATAGTAATTTGCCTTTTTGTTTGTCCTTTTTTGAGTCTGTTGGTAACAGCAAAGGGGATCGCAACACCAACGATGAACATGAAGAAAGGCTGTATCAGATCCCAGAAATGCAAACCGTGCCATTCGTGGTGATGGAATTGATTTCCAATGAATTGTACAAAACCACTGTTAGCATCGAGCAGATGAGAATAAAGATGGGCAGCTTCACCTGCAAGAAGAAACATTGTTAATCCACGAAAGAAATCCACTGAGGTTACCCTTCCGGGAAGGGGAGATTCTGTTGTTTGTTTTACGGTGCTCATCGCTGATTAGGTATAAGTTATCAAAATTAAAAAAATATTAAACCATTTACGGTAATCCAGGTAATTAAAAATGAGTATTGATTTAATCCTGATACAAATTTTGTATGTTATTGATAAAAAGAGAATTTATATTTACCGTTTAATTAAGAAATAGCCATGGCCTTTTATCTGAAAGGATATATTTACAGGATTTTTATCGATCCTCTATTATCTGGTGTTCGTACTAGTATTATCGGGAAAATAGACAAAGGCAGCAGAATTATAGATATAGCCTGTGGTACCGGGTCACTTGCACTCTCTATTGCAGGGGTGGCTGATCATGTGACAGGAATAGACCTCGACGAAAAACTTATTTGCTATGCTGACAAGAGAGCAATTAATAGAGGTTTAAGAAACAGGATACAGTATGAGGTACATGATGCAACCAGCCTGTTATGTAATCACGACAGGGAATTTGATATTGCAGTAACCTCAATGTCAGTTCATCAGTTTGATTCCGACATTGCTGTCAGGGTGCTCAGGGAGATGCAACGGATAGCATCAAAAGTGATAATTGCAGATTACAACTGCCCGAGGCCGGCAGGATTATCCGGGTTCCTGGCATATATGATAGAAAGAATGGCAAGAAGTGACCATTCCCGGAATTACAACAATTACATGAAAAAGGGGAAAGATATAGACTGTGTTTTACAAAACGTGAAA
>CAZOZU010000398.1:0-2575 GCA_964584355.1 uncultured Rikenellaceae bacterium | reverse complement strand
AGAACTGCCCTCCTTCAGGTCCGAGCCATAATCTTTCCTCTCCACCAAATGCATTGATGTGAGGCTGAATCTCACCTGATGCAATTAGTTTCCGGTTGATCCATCCAAAACTGAATCCCTGGTTACCTTCTGTCGTACTTGTCATCACTCTTCCCTGCCATCCGGGGATAATAACTATTGCTGATTTCCCCGATTTCAATTCAATGATATCTACATATCTGGCCAGGAAATCCCTGTTATAACCATATTGTTTTGTGCTGTCTGTTATCATGGTATACAAGTTTTGATCATTTTCACCTCTCTTTTTGCTTCCACATGCACAAAACAGGAGAGAGGAGATTAATATTAACAGGTATTTATTCATTTTGATTCAAATATTAATTATTTTATAGCAATCTGCAAATCCCGGAATGATACGGCAATCGAATCAAATAACCTACTAAGATATTACTAATAAGATTAATATTGAATTCAATCTGTTTTTCTTTTACTAACTCTTAATAACATAATTATAATCTAAATGTGGACTTCTTACTGACGGATTATGTTAACAGTGTTACATTGCCGGGAAAGATTCATAAATTATTTATTAACTTTATAAGATACTTATTTAACAAAACTGATTGCCATGAAAAAATCATTCTTTTTATTTATGAGTATTATTTTAATTACCTGCGGATGTAATAAGGTAAAACCGGATCCAGACAAGATTCTGGCAGTTATCCCTGCACCTGTCTCCATAAAAGGGCTTGAGGGTGATTTTATTATTTCGGAGAAAACACAGATCATTCTTGGTGTAGCAGATGATCAGACAAAACTGGCAGCTGATTTTTTTGCGAACCTTGTAAGAAATTCAACAGGAATAAGCCTTTATGTTGAGGAGGGTAAAAGGCCGGCAAAAGGTTCGGTGTTTATGACAGTTGACACTACGATTGAAAATAAGGAAGGATATATGCTGACGGTTACTCCTAAAAAAGTTATTATCAAAGGAGGATCCGCAGCGGGTCTTTTTTATGCAGTTCAGACCATGAGGCAGATAATGCCTGCTGAAGTTGAAAGCCCGGCAACTATTGAAGGTCTTGTACTTACTATTCCCGCATGTGAAATAGAAGATGAGCCAAGATTTGGTTACAGGGGGATGCATCTGGATGTAGGGCGACATATGTTTCCAATAGCATATATCAAACGATATATCGATATGATAGCTCTTCATAAGATGAACAGATTTCACTGGCATCTGACTGAAGATCAGGGATGGAGGATTGAAATAAGCAAATATCCCAGACTTACTGAGATCGGTGCATTCCGTAAGGAGACATTAATAGGACATGGTGGCAGAAGGCCATTTGAGTTTGACGGGAAACGTTATGGCGGATTCTATACAAAAGAAGAGGTAAAAGAAATAGTTGAATATGCCCGGACTAAGTTTATTACTGTTATTCCTGAGATAGAGATGCCGGGTCACGCCATGGCAGCACTTGCCTCATATCCTGAGTTAGGGTGTACCGGAGGTCCATATGAAGTACAAACAAGATGGGGGGTCTTCGAAGATGTTTATTGTGCAGGAAAGGAAGAGACTTTTACATTCCTGGAGAATGTTCTCACTGAGGTAATGGAACTGTTCCCGTCAGAATATATTCATGTCGGAGGTGATGAGTGCCCGAAAACCCAGTGGGAAAAATGTCCTCTATGTCAGCAAAGAATAAAGGAAGAAGGGCTCAAAAATGAACATGAGCTGCAAAGTTATTTTATCCAGAGGATAGAGAAATTTGTTCTTTCTAAAGGAAAAAAGATAATCGGATGGGATGAGATCCTTGAGGGTGGTCTGGCTCCTGAAGCAACAGTTATGTCGTGGCGGGGAACAACTGGTGGTATAGAAGCAGCCAAACAGAAGCATGATGTGATAATGACTCCTTATACTTATGTATATCTTGATTATTATCAGTGTGAACCACAGGGAGAACCTCTGGCAATTGGCGGTTATCTGCCGATCGAAAAGGTCTATTCCTATAATCCCATGCCGGAGGAGCTTACACCTGAAGAACAGAAACATATTCTTGGGGTACAGGGTAACCTGTGGTCGGAATACCTGAGTACTCCTGAACATATGGAATATATGGCTTACCCGAGAATGTTTGCTGTTGCCGAATCAGGATGGACACCCGATCGGCTTAAAGATTTCGAAGATTTTCTTGCCCGGTTTGAAATATTAAAAAAGAGATATGATAATGTAGGAATTAACTATTTCAAGGGAGAATACCGCGATATCAGGGCACAAAACAAACAGGACGAATAGAGTATTATTTAGTACTTATAAGTTGGAACATGTGCTCATCAAGGTAACCGTTTGATACTTTGATCCAGTCTTTTTTGATTCCTACCTCAACAAATCCCTGTTTCCTGAAAAGATCCATGCTCTCACAGTTGTTAGCCAGTATGTTACAGTAAAGCTGATGGAGCTGCAGGGTCTTAAAACAATAATCTATGAGGCACTTCAGTGCCATGGATGCATAACCTTTTCTGCGTTCTGATTCATCAGCAATAAGAATACCAAGTCCTGCTCTTTTATGGAAAG
>CAZOZU010000397.1:0-2578 GCA_964584355.1 uncultured Rikenellaceae bacterium | reverse complement strand
GAGTTTGAATAATATCAGCAAGCTCCCTGCTGGCTAATCTTGATCTTCCGTCAGAATACTTACCGCTATCAGCCAATGTATAACATATTGCCAGTGTGCCAATTGTGGAATCGCCGGGTGTTATACCTGCATCGGTATGAAATGCAAACGACAGATCCAGGTTTAATCCCAGTCCATATGACTCTTCCTCATTATCAGCTCTGTATGGATCGCCCTTAAGATAATTGACCCATAATCCTCTTGACTGGTAATCATCATTATAATCATTCTTATAATTATTAGGTGTATATACCAGGGTATCAGGCATTCCTGCATACTGAAGCCAGTACCTGGCCGCTTCAAGGAATCTGGGTTTACCGCTTAATTTCCATGAAAAGTCTGATGTACCATCGTTATCTTTCACAACTGTTTCAGAAATATCTTCATTCCTCGACTGTTGATTTCTGATAATTTCTGAAGAGGGCCGTCTTGCAACAGTACCCATGCCTCCTCCAAACTTCACGGCATCAAGAGCCAGGTAATTTTCATCATTATTACCTTTTACAGTTACCGACCCTGAGTACATGCTCTTACCTGCATTGAAGTGAAAAGTTCCGAGATAAACCCAGGTCTCCCCTCCAATTGTCTGATCAACAATAAATTCCGTCTTACCTCCGGTATGATTTACAGAGTAATTCGTTTCGCTGCAGTTATCTTTGAATAGTGGATATGAGATATAAACAGCATAATAGCCTTTCTCAGGTATTTCAGGAACATAAACAGCAGAATCGCCGGTTATGCGGAGAGAAGTTCCATGTTTAAAAGGATTATAGCCCGGGAAAAGAGTATCAGTTAGTAGAAATCCTTTATCTGCGATCCGGAATGAGGTGTCGGTTGTAAGAATGAACTCTGATTCTCCCGTCGACCTGTCATTATCAACAATAACCTCGTTGGTCTGTACGTCCCTTTCACGTGGCAGCCAGACTGAAGCACCTGCATTCTCAAGCATCCTGATAAGATAGGGCACCACGTATCCCATTACCGAGATATCTTCCACAGTACTGAAGAGCTTCGCTCGTTGCCATTCCCAGCGGTCAAGGGTCATCTCAAAATAATATCCATGACTGTGCCAGAGTGCAATAGTATTATCAGATAATCCCATAGTTGGATATGTACTGCCCTTTCTCCTTACCACTACTTTTTTGTCGATATTATAAATCGGGAAACATGCAGAATCAACAGGAAGCTCCCTCCTGAAATAATTAGGAATAAGCTGGTCAATTGAATAACCATTAGTGACAGCGTCGATATTGTAATTCCGGAATTTCCAGCCTAAAGACTCCCTGAATGATTCAATAAACAGTTTATAACTATCCTCTCTGAAAGGATAATACGACAAACCCGGAGCAAAATAAATAGTTATTGTTTCATGCTCTTTTATTAAAGAAACAGAATCAATGGTTGGTTTCGAGATATGCTGCCACTGTGATAATGGATTCTGCCATTTTTCGAGCCTGGTTTCAGCTTTTTTGAATAATTTGTCATCTGCCTGTGAGTAAAGGGGCTGAAAAGTGACAAAGATCACAAATGTAATAAACAGAAGTTGGTTTAATCGATTACTTTTCATCCGAAAGTTTGTATGATTGAAATATAAGCATTATTAATCAAATTTATAAAGTTGTAAATTTACCTTACATCTTACAAATTTTCATTTATTTTTGTATACTGACCCTTTTTATAAAACGGGCAATCTGCGATTAACATATTAATTCATAATAACTTATAATATCTTTAATTTATGATTCTTGTTGCTGACAGTGGTTCGACAAAAACCGAATGGGAAATTATAAAGAATGGTAATCCCGAAAAGTCTTTTTTTTCTGCCGGCATAAATCCATATTTTCTCACTACTAACGAAATCTACAGTCTATTACAAAAAGAGATTCCGGAACTTTCGGGGAACTCATTTGATAAGATATACTTTTATGGTACAGGTTGTAATACCGAAGCAAAAAACAGGGTAGTCAGCAATGCAATAGGCCGGTTTTGTTCATCTGATGATATTTTAATAGGGCCTGATCTTCTTGGGGCAGCGCGTTCTCTTTGTCAGAATGAGCCCGGAATAGCTTGTATCATGGGTACCGGGTCAAATTCATGTTATTATGACGGAACAATAATTGCAGCCAACGTATCTCCTCTCGGTTATATACTTGGAGATGAAGGAGGTGGGGCTGTATTAGGGAGAAAACTGGTTTCTGCTGTACTTAAGAAACAGGTATCTCAAGATGTCATTGATCTCTTTTTTAGTACCTACGGGATTACTCCTGCCGAGATCCTTGAGAAAGTATATATGAAACCTTTTCCCAACAGGTTCCTTGGTCAGTTTGCCCGATTCATCTCGGCAAACATAAATATTAAGGAACTACAGGAGATAGTTACTTCCAGTTTTGATGAATTCATTGTGAGAAATATACTGCAGTATCCTGAATCAGCTACTTTACCCGTTCATTTTACAGGAAGCATATCTTTTTATTTCAGACCTTTTCTTGAGAAATTGCTGAAACATCACAACCTGAAGCAGGGAAAGATCACTTTATCA
>CAZOZU010000396.1:0-2579 GCA_964584355.1 uncultured Rikenellaceae bacterium | reverse complement strand
TTAATATTTTGAAGATCTTTCATATACTCTTAAACGAATGTGCGAATTTAAGATTTTTTTAAAACATTGGGAAATGCATTTTTTGTAAATTCGCTGTATGAAACATTATCAGTTTGCCGGAATTATCCCGGCACGTTATGCATCAACAAGATTCCCGGGCAAGCCTCTTGCAATGATCGGTGATAAAACAATGGTTCAGCGGGTTTATGAACAGGTATCCCGATCTATTGATATTGTCTTTGTCGCAACCGATGATATAAGGATCCATGATTCAGTGCTTAATTTTAAAGGTAATTCCGTAATGACATCAACCGGGCACTACAGTGGTACCGACCGTTGTGCTGAAGCAATTGACATGATCATCGAAAAAACAGGTAATAAAATTGATGTTGTGGTAAATATTCAGTGCGATGAACCATTTATCAAGCCTGAACAGATAGATCTTCTGAAATCATGTTTCGATGATCAGGAGGTTGAAATTGCTACTCTTGTAAGAAAAACGAATCCCGGTGAGGATATCTTTAATCCAAATAATCCAAAGGTTATTTTTGATTCGATAGGAAATGCTATCTATTTCAGCAGGTCTGTTATTCCCTTTATCAGGGATTGTGAACAATCTGAATGGTCAAAAAAACATTTTTTTTACAAACATATAGGACTATATGCATATAGAACTGATACTCTGAAGAGAATAACAAAATTACCAGGGAGTTATTTGGAAAAAGCTGAATCACTTGAACAGAACAGGTGGATTGAAAACGGATTCAAAATTCGCATTGCAATCACTGACCAGGAAAATATAAGTATTGACACACCCGACGATTTACAGAGGGTTTTGGAGCATCCCGAACAATTTCATTAAAAAATTATTAACTTTAGCATAATTTTTGATGTAAAAACAAAAACGGTATCTATGAAAAAGAGTCTCCTCTTTATATTTCTGCTCATTTGTACCATAAGCCTTCAGGCACAGGAGGATACCGTTAATTATTCTACATCTGAATTAAGAAGGCATGCATTAGCAGAAGCTTCAAATGTCAATATTAACATCTATCCTGTTCCGGTCAGAGAAAACCGTTTTACTATTAAGAGCGATAAGGAGATCTCAGCTGTTAAGATCACTAATATCATCGGGCAGGATATATTCAGAGCCAAATACAGTAATCCTCTTACTTTGATAAATATTGTACTTGACAATCCACAGCGGGGAATGTACCTTGTGACAGTAATTTTCAGTGATAATTCAAGGGTTGTTAAAAAAATAATGATTGAGCAATCTGAATAAATAGATTATAAGTAGTTATTAAGCGGATGTTCGGGGGAATATACCGCAGTCAAATATAATTATACAGGTTATCTCCGTAATGTTAATAAACAATACTATTATCAGGTTGTTTATTCAGTAAGGTGATAAGCCCGAATTGTGTTACATCATTCTTTAATAGCCATGGAAGAAGGAAACGGTGTTTTTTCAATCAGGGATCTTGAGAATTTCTCCGGGATCAAAGCCCATACCATAAGGATTTGGGAAAAGAGGTACAGCATACTCCAGCCAGACAGAACTGATTCAAACATAAGAACTTACAATGAATCGGACCTGAAAAAGATATTGAATGTTTCATATCTTAACAGGAATGGTTATAAAATATCAAAGATTGCCAGTCTGAATGATGATGAACTTACACATCAGGTGATGAAGGTAAGCAGCAGCAAAGACGATTCAGATCAGATTTTTCAGACAGGTAAAATTCTTATGTCTGCAATAAAGTTTAATGAGGAGCATTTTAAAGAGGCTCTTGCTCCATATTTAAAAGAACCGGGCATTGAAGAGGCTTATACAAGATATTTTCACCCCTTACTTGAAAAGGCAAGAATTCTCTGGCAAACCGGCAGTTTGTCAAGAGCACAGGAGCAGTTTATAAGTAATACCATCAAACATATAATTATTGTTGAAGATAATAAACTGCCTTCATTTTCAGGTAAAGATATGTCAACCGCAGCAATGATAAATATCTCTGAAAACCTCATAACAGATAGTAATTTCTTCTTTTACAAGTATATTCTTAAAAAGCGTGGTTTTAACGTGATTTTTACAGGTGGTATCCTTCCTGCATCAGAAGTAATTGAAATGTATAAGATCAAACCATTTGATTATCTTATAGTAATTTCCAGCGCTTTTGATATTGCAGGGAGAAAAATTTCTTACTTCAGTAGTCTTAGCAATTCGCTGAAGATAAGAAAAATAATCATCGCCGATTCACCCGGAGAAGCTAAAAGAAATTATTCTGATAAATTAGCAATCGTCAGAGATCCGGCAGGTTTTATTAGTCATATCAATGGATTACTATAATCTGCTTATTTTATTCTGACCTTAACAGAATCAGCAATATTCAGAGCCGTTGTATGTGTGCTGAGGTCAGTGAACAGTTCTCCGGTTTTTCCAGAATAATGACTATGACCTACGGGTTTCATAAGATATGAATCTACATGCGATTTACTGTCTATAACAGCTTCGTATACCAGAGCAGGCTGACATGACCACTTATAGTTTTCATCATCCTTATATTTGTTATTAGTCC
>CAZOZU010000395.1:0-2579 GCA_964584355.1 uncultured Rikenellaceae bacterium | reverse complement strand
GGTCAGGGATTTTTTGCAAGCAGAAGTCTTGGTTCTGCATTGAAAGCTTTACCGTATATGGATGATGCATATAAAGCAAGATTAAAAGACTATGTCATCAAATATAAAGAATCATTAGCCGAAATCGATAAGCAAAATCCTTATGGTGTACCAGTATCACTTGGTACCTGGGGCGGAAGTGGTACTGTTGTCAGCTGGGCTATTACAAACTATTATGCTTTTAAAGCGTTTCCTGATATCATGAATAAAGAAGACGTTTTAAGAGGTTTAAATTACATTTTTGGCTGTCATCCTTATTCTAATGTATCGTTTGTTGAAGATGTTGGAACCCGTTCCAAAAAAGTTGCTTATGGAAATAACAGGGCTGATTTCACAACGATTGCCGGGGGTATTGTACCCGGATTGATATTGTTGAAACCTGACTTCCTTGAAAATAAAGATGATTGGCCATTCCTGTGGGGTGAGAATGAAGCTACAATAGGCGGCTGTGCCGACTATATCTTTCTAGCAAATGCAGCCAGGGATCTGACAGGAAAATAATTTATCATAACAAATGAATGCTTAGAAGTATAAGGAAAATTATATTTTTGCAGTACTTTATTATGAAAGTAATCAGTAACTTTTAATAATGAAAAGAAATCATATAACTCAACAGGACATAGCCGATAGTCTAAACGTATCACGTATTACTGTTTCAAAGGCACTGAGAAATCATCCCGACATTTCTGACGGGATGAAGGAAAGGATTAAAAAGGCTGTCGAAAAAATGGGATATTCCCCAAATCTCATTGCCAAACAATTATCGCTTCGGAAGACCTATACACTGGGTATTGTCGTTCCGGATCTCGAGAATAGTTTTTTTGCATACCTTGTCGATAGTATAATTGATACAGCTACTGAACATAATTATCATATTATTCTCACGGTATCCCGTGAAAAAGAGACTTTTGAGAGGAACAATATTATGAATCTGATCAGTATGCGCGTTGACGGTCTCCTTGTATGCGTTTCGCAACAAACATCCGATCATAAGGTCTTTGAATATGCCCGCAGGGTGAAAATTCCGCTGGTATTTTTTGATCGTGCCGTCAAGGAAATGAATTTAAGTTATGTTGCTTTTAATGATAAAATCGCGACTATTGAAGCTCTTAATCAATTAATATCGCGAGGCTATACTAAAATTGCACATTTTGCAGGCTATTCCAGTACCAGTATTGGAAGTGAGCGGTGCAGTGGTTATAAGGAAGCTCTGATGAACAATGGAATTCCAATTCGGGAAGAATGGATTATTGAAGGCGGATATGAGATTGACGATGGTATCAGGGCATTTGAAAAACTAAGTGCAACCAGGGAATTACCTGAAATAATACTCGCAGTTAATGACCGTGTTGCCTCAGGTGCATATAAAGCAATAAGAAAAACCGGATTAAAAATTCCTGATGATATTGGTATTCTGGGTTATGGCCTTAGCGATACAGCCCACTTGTTCAGTCCGACTTTATCAATTATCAACCAGGATCCGAGAAAAATGGGCAGAATAGCTGCTAATTTATTGATTGATGAAATTCAGGGCATTTCACAACATTCACATACCGAAATTCTCATTGATGTTGATTTTCAATGGAATACTTCGATCTTAAAAAGATAGTTATTTCTTTATTAAAACAGGTTTGCTTTTAGGATTAGTAATCCTGGTCTGTTTTTAAGTTATACATCTCATATACTTAAAACAAAATACTGACTGTGTAAGTATAATACTTCACAGTACGCTGTTTTTATTACAATCAAAAAATTTTTATCTGATCTATTGCATTTTATAAAAAATTGATTTAGTTTTACACGAGAAAGTTACCGCGTATGCTTCGGATAAACTATTCATAACGAATGCAAAATCATGAAAAGAAACAGGATTATGATAAAGATCGAAAATTATGACTGAATAATACTCGATTAACCCTAATAATAACCTAAATCTATTTGCCTATGAAACATTAAAACTACAATGAAAAAACGCAGGATGCTGTAACATCCTGCGCCGGGTTTTTACAAATTTCCCTAATAAGGCCTCCTTTAGCAGGCCATTGGTTAATTAAACTTATAAAAACTTTGCAAAATTATGAAAAAAAATCTTCTGAATTATTTCCCGCTATCAAAAACGGGAATAAAAAGATTTCTTTTAACCATAAACCTGGCTCTTATAGTCGCCTTTCTAAACCTTTCATATTTAAGGGCCGTTGGAGTGACTGACCTGCAGCAACTACAGGTCAGTGGTATAGTAACTGACTCCAACACCGGAGAGACTCTGATCGGAGCAACGGTTGTGGTTAAAGGAACAAATATCGGAGTTACTACCTCTGTTGACGGAACATATACAATAGATGTTCCTGACGGGTCTGCCATACTGGTATTCTCATTTATCGGATATACGACCCAGGAAGTAAATGTGTCTGACAGAACAACTCTTGATGTGGCATTAATACCTGAAATTACAGGACTGGAAGAGGTTGTTGTAGTTGGTTATGGTACTCAAAAGAAAGAAACACTAACAGGATCTATTGCTACTGTTGGAGGAAATGAGA
>CAZOZU010000394.1:0-2583 GCA_964584355.1 uncultured Rikenellaceae bacterium | reverse complement strand
GTGACTATAGCGGCGGGGTTCCACCTCTTCCCATTCCGAACAGAGAAGTTAAGCCTGTCAACGCCGATGGTACTGCATTAGTGGGAGAGTAGGTAGTCGCCGACTTTTTTAATGAGCCCCCCGGGAAACCAGGGGGCTTTTTGATTTATTAATAAAACTTGTATCTCTTGTCTACAATATTAGCATCCTTACGGAGAGCCTCATATGCTTCATAATTACCTCTCATCTGAAAGGTAGCCATAAGCCTTTCACGTAAAAGCTCCAAATCCTCATCAGCAGTGGCAGTAACATTGTTTACCTGGATCATATATACTCCGTTATTTCCCTTAACAGGCCCGGCTAAAGTACCCTGATCTGCAATAGAAGATGCCGCAATAAGAGCAGGCTCATTTCCAACACCGGGAATACTGTATGATCTGAAATTCACATGGGTGGCCTCCTGTATGTTAAGCCTCATTTCAGAGGCAATTTCATCAAAACTCTTGCCTTCCTGACTATGTTTTTTAAATTCGTCAGAAATAATTTCAGCCTTTTTGTCTTTCAGAACAATGAATCTGATATCGTTTTCAACATCTTTTAATGGTGCAATACCCTCCTCCTGAACAGATGTACAGAATGCAACAACATATTTATCACCAATCTCAAAAACAGCCTGCTCGGAAGCATCAAGAATAATTTTACCCTCTTCAGCCGAGAATAATGAAATAATGAGAGATCTTGGATTTTCAAGACCAGGAAGTGTTTTCTGCTGGGGAGTGACATTATTGGCAATTCTTTTGTTGAAGTTCTGCTCAGCAATTGCATTGTTGAATTTATCAAGAGTATTGTTTGTACCTGCAAACTGGCTTGCTTCACTATATATCCTCTGGTTAGTAGTTGAACTCGCAATAATCTTCCTGTCAACCGTACCAATGTTATATTTTCTTGATTTTCGTGACTGATCCAGAATTTCTATGATATGAATTCCGTATGAGGTTTCGGCAGTGACAATTCCTCCCTTTTTTCCTTCAAAACAGGCATTGTTGAAAGGAGTAACCATCATGCCTTCGGGGAACCAGCCAAGGTCACCTCCAACCTGTGCAGAACCCTGATCGACAGAATTTTCCATTGCCAGCAATTCGAATGGAGTACCGCTCCTGATAAGGTTTATCAAGCTGTCTGCCATTGCTTTAGTCTGTTCAGGATTACTGGTTTGTCCTGTTGAAAGAAGTATATGCCTCGCATGGACTGAATCAGGCCTGTTGGCAACATCGAGTAAACGAACCACTTTAAAATAATCTCCTTCCCTGTATGGTCCAAATACTGCTGATTTATCCTCTTTTTTTACAAAATCCCTCAGGTTCTCAGGGACATTATCAATTGTAAGAAACAGATCCGGATGACGGGTATCAGCATTGAGGTTAATGAACTGAACAGGATCTGTTGATTCTGAAAATTCCTCAACAATATCATTAATCCACTCTTCAGATTGCATGATATCCTCCTCTGAAGGTATTACATCAAAAGTGACGTATTCAATATCCCTCAGGGCATTTCTCTTAAATGTCTCTTTATGTTTCGAATAATAAGATTCTATATCATTGGCAGTAATATTAACAGCAGAATCTGGTATTGCAGCATAGTTTTTCTGAATGTAACTGAAGTCAACAGTTGTGCTGGCAAGTTTCATGTCGAATTCAGCCTGCTTTGCTGTTGCATATAAACCCCTGGCTACCAGGTTGTTATATTTTGTGTTCATTCTGTCTCTAACAATCTCATTTTCAAAGAAAAGCCAATATTTTTTTGCAGTTTCATCAAGTTCTATCTGTTTAAGGAAATTTACAAGAAAAGATTTATTGAAGAATCCTGTAGATTGATCGGTGAATAACTGCCTGACAATAGGGTGAGGGTCATTCCCGAGTACAAGCTCATCAACCTCTTCAGTGCTGACTCCTATCCCCAGGTCGTCGTATTGCTTATCCTGTATCTCTTCCCTGACCATTTGCTGCCATATTTGTTCCCTTATCGATTCGGCAGTTGCATCATCTATTGTTGTTGTCCCCGAGAGCTTGTATATTTCAAACAGGTTCTGTACTCTTTGTTCATAGTCCTGGTATGTAATCTGATTCCCTGCAATTTCCCCGATTTCGTAATATTCACGTATCTTTCTTCTATTCCCCCCTTTGTTTCCGAAAAAATCACTTACTACAAATAAAAAGAGAGAAAGGCCAATAATTCCGGCGACCAGAACACCTGCTTTTTCTCTTAAAAACTGAATTGCTGACATCAATAAATATTTAATGATTAATAGATAATACCTTTTAAAATCAGGCGACAAATATAACAAAATTTGAATAAAACAGAGTTCATTATAACAATGAAGTCCATCGAAAACAATGTACAAAAATTTGATCTCTGAAATCTGCGGTCCTAATATTTAAAGGGGTGAATCTGGATAAAAAAGAAAAGTAATCAGATTATTCCATAAAAAATATAGGGTATTGTGGAAAAAATATTAATAAAAAATATAAAATACATAATAAAAAAGGGGGGTTGTATTTAAAATATTATATTTTTGCAAAAAAAATAATATGTCAGAATTAT
>CAZOZU010000393.1:0-2585 GCA_964584355.1 uncultured Rikenellaceae bacterium | reverse complement strand
CGAGATGGATCAAAGGGTATTCCGTAAAATGTTCGAGAAATTTTCCGGCAGTAATTGCCCCGGCTTCCCGTCCTCCGATGTTCTTAATATCGGCTATATCAGATTTGATCATTTCCCTGTATTCTGGCCAGAAAGGAAGTTCTGCAATTCTCTCATATACCATATTTCCGCACTCTTCAAGAAGAGAGATATATTTTCTGTCAGCATTTGTCATCAATGCAATAGCCTGATTGCTGAATGTTATTGCAGCTGAACCTGTAAGTGTAGCCACATCTATGATCAGTTCGGGTTTATATTTTGCTGCATAGCTTAATGCATCTGCCAGAACCAGTCGTCCTTCGGCATCAGTATTTCCTACTTCAACAGTCATTTTGTTGTGCATTGTTATGATATCACCCTGAGTATATGCATTTCCCCCCGGCCGGTTGTCAGTAGCCGGTATCAAACCAATAATATGAATCGGGATTCCTGATTTTGCCACAGCATAAAAAACCCCTGTCACAGTGGCTGCCCCGGCCATGTCTCCTTTCATCATATCCATGTAATCACCTGTTTTAATGTTAAGTCCGCCTGTATCGTATACAATGCCTTTCCCTACCAGGACAATTGGCTTTTTGTTAAGGCTTTTCTCAGGTTTCCATTCCAGAATGCAAAATGCAGGCGGATCTACACTTCCCCTGTTAACAGCCAGAAGTCCACCCATTTTAAGAGCTTCTATTTTACCCTTATTCAACACATCAACACTGAATCCTGCCGATTTTCCTGTTTTCTGAATCACAGATGCGAGTTTTGCTGCAGTAAGATAATTGACAGGTTCATGTATCAGGTCGCGAGCTAAATAAACTGCTTCTGTGGTATTTTTCAGCCAGCTGATATCTGCCCTGTTAACATCACCTGATAATAACAGTTTTGACGGGTAGTTTTTCTTATCATCCTCTTCCTCTTTTGTTTTGTATTTATTAAATTTATAAAAACTGAGAATGAGTCCTTCCGTAAAATCTTCAATTGCTCCCTCATATGCATCCCACGAGGCTATTACAAGCTCGGTATGGTTATTTGACCTGATTAGATTCCTTAGTTTGAAAGCCGTTTTTCTCAGTTCTTCCCTCACTTTAAAAGTACTTCTGTCATCTTTGATCTTTACCAGGTAAGTACATTTGAAATACGAATTAATAAAAACATAATCCTCCCCGGCTTTCAATTGTTTCAGAGCATACTCCTTTTCCGTTTTATTAAGGCGCAGTTTTTCAGGAATCTTCTCTTTTCCAAGGATACATACTACTGACTGTTCAGGTGAAATATCGGATATCTGTTTGATTTCAGGCTTCATTTTTCGCTCATTTTTTGAAGATGTAAAGTTAATCAAATTATTGATTGTTTCGGATTCAAAACGTTACCTTTGTAAGGATTACATGGCCCTCAAACCCCCTGAAGGGGGCTTATAAAATATATTGAAAGTATTTTGGTTGTCAGTCAGATATATGATAAAGCATTAAGCCTGGAGCCTCTCGACGCTGAGGAAGGTGTTACCCTTTACACTCAGGCACCACTGGAAGAACTTGTTTTTGTTGCTGACAAGCTGAGGTATCATCATAATCCCGGGAAGAGCGTAGGTTGGATAATCGACAGGAATGTGAACATAACCAATATATGTTTCTCACAATGTACTTTCTGTAATTTTTGCAGAAAAAAAGGAGCTCCTGATGCATACATAACAAATACAGGAGAATACATCAAAAAAATTGATGAATTGTACAGTATGGGGGGAGATCAGATTCTTTTGCAGGGAGGTATGAACCCGGATTTTGATTTGAGTTTTTATACAGACCTGTTCATTAAACTCAAAAAACTATATCCATCACTTAAGCTGCATGCCCTGGGGCCTCCTGAAATAGTATATCTGGCAAATAAGGAAAAAACATCATATCATAATATTATTTCGAGTCTTATAGAGGCCGGGCTTGATTCACTGCCCGGTGCCGGAGCCGAAATTCTTTCTGACAGGGTCAGGAAAATCGTATCCCCGGCAAAGTCAACAGCAGGGGCATGGATTGAAGTGATGAAGACTGCACATGAACTTAACCTGCCAACTTCAGCAACAATGATGTATGGTCATATAGAGACAATTCCAGAGAGGATAGATCATCTCATCAAGCTCAGGGAACTTCAGTTACAGAAAAAAGATGGCCATTATGGATTTATTACTTTTATCCCATGGCCCTTTCAGGATGAAGGCACACAGCTAAGGAATAAGCATGGGATTAAAAGCGGCTATAATAGCCCTGACTATATAAGGTTAATAGCCATCAGCAGGATCATCCTGAATAATATCAGGAATATCCAGGCTTCGGTGATTACAGTTGGCAAAGAAACAGGAATGCTTTCGCTTCATGCCGGTGCCAACGATGTCGGGTCCGTTATGATAGAAGAAAATGTTGTAAGTGCTGCCGGGGCAGAATATAGGTTCACCTCTGAGGAACTTCAGTCATTGATTGAGGAGGCGGGGTTTGTTCCAGTAAGAAGAAACCAGAAGTACGAGCCGGTGTAAACGACAAGAAGACCCCCCAACCCCCCTGAAGGGGGGC
>CAZOZU010000392.1:0-2589 GCA_964584355.1 uncultured Rikenellaceae bacterium | reverse complement strand
TAAAATCTGATGATGTCATAGGACGTGCAAAAGCCTATGAATCAATTGTCAAGGGAGAACCTATGCCAATGTCAGGAATACCTGAATCACTGAACGTGCTGCTACATGAACTGAGAGGTCTCGGATTAAGTGTTATTCTTGATTAATAGCTCTTTCCGTTTTGTTTTAATAGTTAATTGGATAATAAAAAATTTCAATATATGTCATTCAGAAGAGACAACAAGACAAAGACCAGTTACTCAAAGATCTCAATAGGTCTTGCTTCACCAGAGGAGATACTCGACCGTTCCAGCGGTGAAGTACTGAAGCCTGAAACAATAAACTACCGTACATATAAGCCTGAGCGTGACGGTTTGTTTTGTGAGAGGATATTCGGTCCGGTAAAAGACTACGAATGTCATTGCGGAAAGTACAAGAGGATACGCTATAAGGGTATCGTGTGCGACCGATGCGGTGTTGAAGTCACCGAGAAGAAAGTACGCCGTGAAAGAATGGGACATATCTCACTCGTTGTTCCTGTTGCACATATCTGGTACTTCCGTTCATTACCCAACAAGATTGGTTACCTGCTCGGGCTTCCAACTAAGAAACTCGATTCGATAATATATTACGAGAGATATGTTGTTGTTAATCCCGGCATAAAAGAAGCCGATGGGGTTAAAACACTTGATTTCCTGACTGAAGAGGAGTATATTGATATAATCGAATCACTCCCAAAGGAAAACCAGTATCTCGAGGAGAATCATCCTGATAAATTTATTGCAGATATGGGAGCAGAAGCTCTTTATAAGCTTCTGAGTCGTCTTGATCTTGACGGAATATCATATACACTTCGTCATAAAGCAAATACAGAAACTTCACAACAACGTAAAAATGAAGCCCTTAAACGTCTTCAGGTTGTTGAGGCCTTCAGGGATTCAAGACATGTGAACAAACCGGAATGGATGATCATAAAGGTAGTTCCCGTTATACCTCCTGAACTGAGACCGCTTGTTCCTCTTGATGGCGGGCGGTTTGCCACCAGCGACCTGAATGATCTTTACAGGAGAGTTATAATCAGGAATAACAGACTGAAACGATTGATAGAAATCAAAGCTCCGGAGGTGATCCTCAGGAATGAAAAACGAATGCTTCAGGAAGCTGTTGATTCACTATTCGATAATTCCAGGAAAGCCAATGCAGTGAAGACAGATGCAAACAGACCTCTTAAATCATTGAGCGACAGCCTTAAAGGTAAACAGGGGAGGTTTCGCCAGAACCTGCTGGGGAAAAGAGTCGATTATTCAGCACGTTCAGTTATAGTTGTGGGACCTGAACTCAACCTTCATGAATGCGGACTTCCGAAAGATATGGCAGCTGAACTGTATAAGCCATTTATAATAAGAAAACTTATTGAAAGAGGCATCGTTAAAACTGTAAAATCGGCTAAGAAGATTGTCGACAGAAAAGACCCTGTAGTATGGGATATACTTGAGAATGTACTTAAAGGACATCCTGTTCTTCTTAACCGTGCACCTACACTTCACCGACTCGGCATCCAGGCATTTCAGCCAAAACTTATTGAAGGTAAAGCTATTCAGCTGCACCCCCTTGTATGTACAGCTTTTAATGCTGATTTTGACGGCGACCAGATGGCAGTACATCTGCCTCTCGGAAACAGCGCTATACTTGAGGCCCAGATGCTTATGCTGGCTTCACACAATATTCTCAATCCTGCTAACGGAGCACCTATTACAGTTCCTTCACAGGACATGGTACTTGGGCTCTACTATATGACGAAGGGGAGAAAGAGTATTGACAAGGATAAAGTGAAAGGCGAAGGTCTGACATTCTATTCACCCGAAGAGGTTACTATCGCACACAATGAAGGCAGGGTTGACCTGCATGCAATGATAAAAGTAAAAGTTAAGGACAGGGTCAATGATGAAATGGTGAGTCGCATTGTTGAAACAACGGTTGGCAGAGTTTTATTTAACCAGTATGTGCCGGAAGAGGTTGGCTTCATCAATGAGATTCTGACAAAAAGATCTCTCAGGGACATAATAGGACGTGTCCTTAAACTTGCGGGAATGGCGAAAACCTCAGATTTCCTCGATGCAATTAAGAATCTGGGATTCTATTCTGCTTTCAAGGGAGGACTCTCCTTTAACCTCGATGATGTTATCATTCCTGAAGAAAAGGCAAAGTTTGTCACCGAAGGATATGAACAGGTAGAAGAGGTGCTGAGCAATTATAGCATGGGCTTTATTACAAATAATGAGCGTTATAACCAGATAATAGATATCTGGACACATGTTAATGCCAGACTTACACAGTCGCTTATGAAACAACTCTCGAATGATAAGCAGGGTTTCAACTCGGTATACATGATGCTCGATTCAGGAGCAAGAGGATCCAAAGAACAGATTCGACAGCTTTCCGGAATGAGAGGACTGATGGCAAAACCTCAAAAATCAGGTGCCTCCGGATCAGAGATTATTGAGAACCCGATACTTTCGAACTTCAAAGAAGGACTGTCCGTACTTGAGTATTTCATCTCTACCCATGGTGCCCGTAAAGGACTTGCAGATACAGCTCTTAAAACGGCCA
>CAZOZU010000391.1:0-2606 GCA_964584355.1 uncultured Rikenellaceae bacterium | reverse complement strand
GTATTGATATAACATCCCACAAAGCTGCACTATCAAATAATCTTCAGACAATAGGTGTATTGGGACACGGTTTCAAAACAATATATCCGGCGATCCACAGGTCGACAGCAGAAACCATGATAAGGAACGGAGGACTGATAACTGATTTTTTTTCGGATGCATTGCCTGAACGAAATAATTTCATCAAAAGAAACAGGATCATCGCGGGTTTGTCAGATGCCACACTGGTAGTCCAGTCAGGAATAAAGGGTGGAGCATTAATTACCGCTGATATTGCCAATTCTTATAACCGCGATGTATTTGCAGTTCCGGGAAGACCTGAAGACCAATATTCTGCCGGCTGTAACAGCCTGATAAAGAGCAATAAAGCCGCCCTTGTAGAAAATTCGGATGACATCGAATATTTAATGGACTGGCAACCTGAAAAATCACGAGCTCCGGTTCAAAGGTCATTGTTTACAGAGCTGAGTGATACAGAAAAAACGGTTTATGAACTGCTTTCAGGCGCTGGTGAACTGACAATTGATGCAATATGCAGATCTATCGACCTTCCGGTATTCAAATTATCTTCACTTCTTCTGCAGATGGAATTCAAAGGTGTGATAAAATGCTATCCGGGAAATATCTACAGGACTACCTGAAAAAGAGAATACTCATATCTATATTTTAAATATTATTTTAATAGCGACAAGAATGAAGATATTTATTGTTTTTGTTATTTTTGGTTCCTTAATAACTTCAAATAAACCTTATACTATATGGATCCAAGAGTAGAGCAGTTCATGGCTGCAATAAAGAAAAGAAATCCCGGAGAAAATGAATTCCACCAGGCTGTACAGGAAGTTGCTGAATCGCTGATTCCTTTTATTGAGGAATACCCGAAATATAAATATGCCAGGATTCTTGAGAGGATAGCAGAACCGGAGAGGACAATCATCTTCAGGGTTCCCTGGCTTGATGACAAGGGTGAAGTTCAGATCAACCGTGGTTACAGGATTGAAATGAACAGTGCTATTGGACCCTATAAAGGCGGTCTGAGGTTCCATCCTACCGTGAACCTTGGTATCCTGAAATTCCTTGCCTTTGAACAGGTTTTTAAAAACAGCCTTACTACTTTACCTATGGGAGGTGGTAAAGGAGGTTCGGATTTCGATCCTAAGGGCAAATCCGACAATGAAGTTATGAGGTTCTGCCAGAGTTTTATGTCAGAACTGTTCCGTCATATAGGCGCCGACACCGATGTGCCTGCCGGTGATATAGGAGTTGGCGGACGGGAAATAGGTTTTCTTTTTGGTCAGTATAAAAGACTCCGTAATGAATTTACCGGAGTCCTCACAGGCAAGGGAATCGAATGGGGGGGATCTCTTATTCGTCCCGAAGCAACAGGATACGGTGTAACCTATTTTGCAGAGGAGATGCTTGCAACTCGCGGCGATAGTATTAACGGAAAAACTGTGTGTGTTTCAGGATCAGGTAATGTAGCCCAGTATGCAACAGAAAAAGTAACACAGTTGGGAGGGAAAGTGGTCACACTATCCGACTCGAACGGCTTCATCTATGATCCTAAGGGTATTGATTCTGAAAAACTGAAATACGTAATGGAACTGAAGAATGTCAAGCGGGGAAGAATAAAGGAATATGCTGATAAATATAATGTGGAATATTTCGAGGATAAGAGGCCCTGGATGATCAAATGCGATATTGCAATGCCGAATGCAACTCAGAACGAAATTAACGAGGAAGAAGCTAAACTCCTGATTAAGAATGGTTGTATTTGTGTATCCGAAGGAGCAAATATGCCGTCAACACTGAAGGCTGTTGAGTTATTTCTTAATGCACAGATCCTTTACGGCCCCGGTAAAGCTGCTAATGCAGGAGGTGTGGCAACGTCAGGACTCGAGATGACACAAAACTCAATGAGGCTTCCATGGACACGTGAAGAGGTTGATGAGAGACTTCACATGATAATGAAAAATATCCACAGTACCTGTGCCAAATATGGCACTCAAGAGGATGGCTTTATTAACTATGTAGACGGAGCAAATATCGGGGGATTTGTAAAAGTTGCCGATGCAATGATAGCCCAGGGAGTTGTTTGATGCAACTGGCTGATACACATACGCACCTTTATCTTCCGGAGTTTGATCCCGACAGGGATGAGGTAATAGAGAGGGCAATATCCGGCAGTGTGGTTAAACTCCTGATGCCCAATATCGATATTAAATCGGTGAACGACATGTTGGATATAGCAGCCAAATATAAAGGGGCTTGTTATCCGATGATCGGTCTCCATCCTACCTCTGTTAAGAAAGATTATCTCTCTCAGCTCGAACTACTTGAAGACATCTCAGCAAAGCATGAATTCATTGCTGTAGGTGAGATCGGAATTGACCTTTACTGGGATAAAACTTATATTATAGAACAAATGGAGGCTTTCAGAAGACAGGTCGATTTTGCGATCAGATCATCATTGCCTGTTGTAATCCATTCCCGTGAGTCGTTTCCGGAAATATTTTCAGTACTCGATGATTTTACAAATACTACACTAAATGGAGTATTTCATGCATTTTCAGGTACTGTCAAAGATGCGGAAAAAGCTGTAAACA
>CAZOZU010000390.1:0-2611 GCA_964584355.1 uncultured Rikenellaceae bacterium | reverse complement strand
ATATTGTTCAAATAGACTCTCTTAATACCAGAAATAAAATCCTTGTTTCTGAAAATGTACAATTTAGAGAAGAAATAAAAAAAGTCCAGGATTCAAATGTAGAACTTTCTAAAGTAAAGGAAGAGCTAAGTACCAAAGTTGAAAAAGCCTCGGTTATACAGGCTAAAAATATAATTATCTCGCCACTTAACAAGAAACGAAAAGAAACAAAAAGGATCAATCTGCTTAACAAATTAAGGGTTTGTTTCACTCTTCGCGAGAATGCTATTGCCGAAGCAGGATCCAAAAGAGTTTATATGAGAGTAATTCGTCCTGATTCTCTGGTAATAACAAATAGCCCTGATAATGTTTTCAGTTACAAAGAGCGTTTGTTGATTTTCTCAGCTAACCGGACCGCTGATTATATGAACCAGGATATTGAGATGTGCATTTACCTCGATAATACAGGGGATTTTATTATAGGTAATTATACCGTTGAACTTTATCTGGAAGATAATATAATAGGTAAGACCAATTTTATGTTGCCAAAATAATCACCTGTCTTCAGGCATCATAAGTTCTGATATTATATTGTCGGATATCATTTTACCCTGGTTTGTAAGAACCAGGTTCGTTTTTTCGCGTTTTATCATCCCATAATCAATAAATTTATCTGACAGGTTTACTATATAATCATATCCCTCTTTTTCAAACGTTTTTTCCACATAATCCAGATCTATTCCCCACATTGTTCTGAGAGATGTCATAATATATTCATTGAATTTTGTTTTAATATCCAATTCTTCTTTTTCATAATACAGCCCCCTTTTATTTATCTGATTTATATACTTATTAACATCAGATATATTCCACTGCCGCGAGTATCCGTTAAAAGAGTGGGCTGAAGGCCCAAGTCCTATATAGGGTACCTGTTTCCAGTAGTTTGAATTATGAATAGAATAATAACCCTTTTTACTGAAATTGGATATTTCATATTGAATAAAACCTGCGGATTCCGTTTTTTTTATAAGCATATTAAATTCAACAATACTTAGTTCTTCATCTATTTCTTTTATTAATCCCTTTGCCTTCATTTTTCCAAGAATTGTTTCCGGTTCAATGGTTAAATGATAGGCTGATAAATGTTTAATGTCAAAACTCAGTGTTTTATTAATATTCCATTCCCAATCTTTAATACCCATTCCCGGTACCCCGTAAATAAGGTCAACCGATACATTTTCAAAACCGGTATTCAGTATCTCCCGGAGACTATTTTCTGCCTTTTCCGATGTATGTCGCCTGTTTAACATTTTGAGATCCTCATCGCGCCACGACTGTATGCCCAGGCTTATTCTGTTAAATCCAATTTTCTTTAAACCTTCAAGATATTTGTGATTTACATCCTCAGGATTCAATTCAATTGTTATTTCACTGTCATGCTCTACTGAAAATTGTGTTTTAAGGCAGTTAACAATGATTTCCAGCTCTTTTACAGATAAGACAGACGGAGTACCACCCCCGATATAGATCGTTGAAACTGATTCATTTTTTACATAATCCAGCCTTGTTTCTGCTTCATAAAGCAGTGCTTTTATAAATTCAGAATTATCATCCGGAGAAATGATATGGTAAAAATTGCAATAATTACAAAGTTTTTTGCAAAATGGTATGTGAATATATATGCCTGCCATTATTTTTAAATGTAATACCGAAATTAAAAATAAATTATCAAAGCAATAATTAAATTTGTTCCAAACATCTGAAATGATTAAAAAGAATATCTTATCAATAATTGCAGCTTTGGGTATTTTATACTTAAGTATTTCAGGGGCAGATACTTATGACAAAATATCCATTTTTAGTTTTCCCGGTGCTGATTACCTGGCACACTTTATTATGTATTTTGTTTTTATGGGAGTTATTGTATTTGAACACAGAAATAGTATATATAAGATAAGAACTCTGTTTATAATTTCATTAATTCCTCTTTTTTACGGGGCATTAATGGAGCTTTTACAATTAGGGCTGACTGTAAGCAGGACCGGAAGCTGGACCGATTTGCTATTTAATCTTGCAGGAATAATGTTTTTGATTATTATTTGTCTGATAATAAAACCTATACGAAAGAAATTGATTAAATGATTATTTTATCTAAATTTTTTGCGTTTTTTACCAGATCATCTATTGTGGTGTTTTTGAAGAACTGAATAAGTTTCTTTCTTATTTCAGCAAAGTCATTGTGTACAGGACATTCTTTGCTTTTATTATTTACCCCTCCACATTTTGAATTATGAATTATACAATCAGTAAATATACCATCACCATCTATGGTGGTAACAATATCGAACAATGATATTTTCTCAGGTTTTTTTTGTAACGAAAATCCACCATGCGGGCCTTTTAATGAATTAAGTATTTTTTGTCGTGCGAGTTGCTGAAGTATTTTTGCAAGAAATGGTGCCGGAAGATTAAGATCTTTTGAAATTTGTGTTAATCCTGTTTTACTGTTTTTTTCTTGTCTGCTGGCAATATAAATTACTGCCCTGATTCCATATCTGCATGTATTTGAAAGCATTTCAATATGTTTTTAAAGGTATTTTGTCAATTCTTGGCTTATGTCTGCCTCCTTCGA
>CAZOZU010000389.1:0-2633 GCA_964584355.1 uncultured Rikenellaceae bacterium | reverse complement strand
ATAGAATAGCATCAAATATCTAATAAATTTTAATTCAAACGAAATTTACTCTGACTTTAGCATGTTTTGCCATTTAAATATCAACGTATTAAAAAACGTATTTAAATACGTAGATAATTTTTAGTCAAATATTATTGAGAAAATTATTCTTCCTTAAGACATTGAGCCGGATCAATATTACTGATTCTTATTGCAAGTGTTCCAACAGTAATCCAGGCTAATATCAAAGCTATAAGTCCGGAAACAACGAAATACCACCATTCCAGTTGTATGCTATATACAAAGTCGTTTAACCAGTTTTTAGAAATCAGGTAGCTTATAGGTATTGCAAATAATAACGATACTAATACCAGAATTGTAAAATCTAATGTAAATAGGAAGACAATCCTGAAGGCACTTGATCCAAACACTTTACGGATACCAATTTCCCTGGTCCTTTTTTCTGTCGAAAAAGCTGCCATTCCAAACAAACCCAAACATGATATCAGAACAGCCAGTCCTGCAAAATATCTCGATAAGACTCCTAATCTTCTTTCTGAGTTATATTGAGTCTGGTAATCCTCATCCAGATATCTGTATTCGAAAACATAACCCGGATTATATTGCTCATAGAAATCTTCAAGCCTGTTAATAGTCTCCTTTTCTGCTCCATATCTAAGTTTAGCCATAATCTTCAGATTCCTTGAGGGCGATGCTAATACAAATAATAATGGATTTATTCTGTTATATAATGACTCATAATGAAAGTCCCTGGTCACACCAATTATTTCTTTGTCTTCACCCGAAAGGTTTATTACTTTACCAATCGGATCTTTTAATCCCATAATACTAACCGCAGTTTCATTACAAATGACCTTTGAAACCTCAGAACCGAAATCACCTGAGAAAGATCGCCCCTCTTTTAATTCAATACCAAGTGTTTCAATATAATCATAGTTTACCATTTGCATATGAAAATCAACCTTATCACCCTGATTTTTCGCTTCCCAGTTTACATTTCCTGTTATATTATGTTTACCAAGAATATTAAATGCAGTACTTGTTGCATCTGTTATTCCGGGAATATTTTTTATCTCCGATAAAAAGGTATCAGGGTTATCGGCAACCTTTCCTTCAACATCAAAATACAATATGTTTTCTTTATCGAAACCCAATTCTTTATCCCGGATATATTCAATTTGCTTAAACACAACCAGAACAAATACAATTAAAATAGCTGATAATATAAATTGAAATATAACCAAGCCCTTCCGTATCCAGAGTTCCCCTTTTAAACCGTGGAACTTCCCTTTTAATACAGCTACCGGTTTTAAAGATGAGAGCAAAAGCGCAGGATAGCTTCCGGCAATCAAACCTGTTATTAAAGTTATGACAAGTAATATTATAATATGTAATGCGCTTACTTTAAATGCTATATGCTTACCTGTAATTTCATTGAAATGTGGTATAAATAAGCCAACCAATATAATGGCAACAATTACTGATAAGAAAACAGTCAAAAATGATTCTGCGAGATATTGGAAGATCAGTGATTTCCGTTCGGCTCCAAGTGCTTTCTTTACCATAATTTCCTTACCTCTCCCTGAAGCCCTGGCAGTAGATAAATTCATGAAATTAATACAGGCAATTACCAGGATAAAAGCGGCAATTATCGAAAACAATCTTATATATTCTATTCTGCCGCCAACCTGAATTCCATTTTTATAGGTCCCATATAAATAATTGTCCGAATATGGTTTGAGAAACAAAGACCTGTTGGTTTGCCCACATTTACGTTCAATCAATCCTGCAATCTTATCATTAAATTGTGTAATGTCCGCACCCTTTCTTAATAGCACATAAGTTGAAGGTTGATTGTTGCCCCAACTTTCAACTGACGGGTATTTTTCCCTAAGTATTTTGTCAGGCAATACAAAATCAAATTGCATCGAAGAGTTTGATGGGACAGCATTGAATACACCGGTTATAACTTTTTGTTCTTCATGCTG
This sequence comes from uncultured Rikenellaceae bacterium, assembly GCA_964584355.1. Taxonomy (GTDB): domain Bacteria; phylum Bacteroidota; class Bacteroidia; order Bacteroidales; family VadinHA17; genus LD21. The sequence continues at coordinate 645 of CAZOZU010000389.1, read as the reverse complement.
GTATTTAAGAGTTTTACCGGTAACATTTGTTTTTGAGTCAAACAACTTCAAAGCCACGTCCTCTGAAATAACAATTGAGTTTTTATCACGGAAGAGTTGGTCCGGGTCTCCCTCTATAAGACCATAGGAAAAAATATTAAAAAAATCATTTCCTGTAAAAATACAATCAGCCTTGATCTTTTTATCATCAACTGAAAGGTTTGGTTTACCCTGCAGATGGATCTCAAAAACACTTACAGCGTATTCAACTTCAGGCATTTCTTCAGCCAGAGCTTCAGCTAAAGGACCGGGTGTTACTTTTAATGTGCTAGTCTCTCCGGTCATTTGAATGTTCTGCATGACAAGAAAGATTTGGCTGTCATTTTTATTAAACTTATCGAAGTTTAATTCATCAAGCACCCATAGATATATTAATAAAGCACAAGCCAGACCAGTAGAGAGTCCTATAAGATTAATGAAAAATGATTTCTTATTTTTCCTGATATTTCTTAAACCAAGTAGAAAATAATGTTTAAACATGAGGTTTTTTCATTTACTGTAATGACGGGATTATTTATAATCCAGTGCAGTGTACCAATTATCAGCAACGAGTTTTCCGGAATCATCTGCAGGTCCCTCAATATTTTTGAAAAAGATCGGGAGATC
>CAZOZU010000388.1:0-2648 GCA_964584355.1 uncultured Rikenellaceae bacterium | reverse complement strand
AGTCCGGCGTTAGCATAACAGCAAGTTTAGAGTGATTTATACCTTAGTCTGAGACTGTTGCTTACAACGCTTACCGAACTCAGAGCCATTGCTGCACCAGCAATCATGGGATTTAACAGAAAACCGGTAAAGGGGTATAATAAACCTGCAGCAACAGGAATGCCTATTATATTGTAAATAAATGCCCAGAAAAGATTTTGTTTTATGGTTTTTGCAATGCGTCTTGAGAGTTTAATTGCCTGGGCTATTTTTGTGAGATCAGATGATATGATGGTCATCTTGGCCACATCAATGGCTATATCAGAACCTTTTCCCATGGCAATGCTTACGTCAGCCTGTGCAAGAGCTTGTGAGTCATTTATTCCGTCACCTGCCATGGCCACTATTTTCCCTTGTTTCTGAAGTCCGGTTATAAATTCATATTTATCCTGCGGAAGCATATTTGCTTTATAGCTATCTATCCCTGTCTCCATTGCTATCGATCTGGCTGTGACCTCATTGTCACCCGTAAGCATATGTACCTCAAGTCCCATATCATGAAGCTGCCTGACAGCTTTTATTGAGGAATCCTTAACGCTGTCGGTTATTGATAATATAGCCTTAACCTGTTCAGAATCAGCAAACCATGAAACAGTACCCGCTGATTTTTCAAGCCTTGCTGCCTCTTCAGAGATGAATTTATCTGCTTTTATTTTATTCTCTGCAAGAAGTTTCCTGTTACCTATATAATATACTATACCGCCTATGATTGCTTTTACTCCTATCCCTGGCAGGCTTTCAACACTTAACTGATCATTAATACCTTTTATCCCCCTGGTATGAAGATAATCTACTACAGGTTCAGCCAGAGGATGTTCACTGGATTCCTGAATGGAATAAAGGATATTGCTGAATTTGTCCGTATCAATCTTTTTACTCCAGATTATTTCATTTATAACTGGTTTACCCATGGTTATGGTACCTGTTTTATCCAGAACCACATCATTTATCTTATGTGCAATCTCAAGGCTGTCGGCATCTTTAATAAGTATTCCGTTTTCGGCACCTCTTCCTATACCTACCATTATTGCAGTAGGTGTTGCCAGTCCGAGTGCACAGGGGCAGGCAATTATCAGCACAGTTACTATTGACAGCAAGCCATGTGTTATTGCATTATCAGTACCCAAAATGAACCATATCACACCACTTATCAGGGCAATTGAAGCTACCACAGGTACAAATATCGAAGCGATCTTATCTACCAGATGCTGTATGGGGGCTTTGCTGCCCTGTGCCTCCCTGACCATCTTAATGATCTGTGCCAGAAGAGTATCATCACCTGTTTTTTTTGCCTGTAACCTGAAACTTCCTTTCTGGTTTATGGTTCCTGCAAATACTTTCGACTCTACAATCTTTTCAACAGGAAGGGGTTCTCCGGTGATCATGCTTTCATCAGCAAATGAGTTCCCTGAAATTACCATTCCATCAACAGGTATTTTATCTCCGGGACGTAGCAGGAGTATATCTCCGGGATTAACGTCACTTACAGGTATCTCCTTAAGTTCTCCCCCGGGCAGTACCAGCGTGACTCTTTTAACCTGAAGCCCGATAAGTTTTTTCAGAGCAGAAGATGTGTTCGATTTTGCATTTTCCTCAAGCCACCTCCCCAAAAGTATAAAGGTTATGATAACAACTGAAGCTTCAAAATAGACATGAGGATGTACTCCCGCCTTTTGTACCAGTTCAGGGAAAAGAGTAATAACTGTGCTATAGAGATAAGCGATACCTGTACTAAGTGCTACAAGGGTATCCATACCTGCTGATCCATGCTTGATTTGTTTCCATGCTCCCACAGGAAACTGACGACCAAACCAGAAAACAACAGGTGTCGCCAGTATCATCATAATATAGTTAGCATAAGGAAGGTTTGTAAAGAACATGGCTAATGTAAAAACAGGGATGCTTAAAGCAGCTGCTCCGATAGTATTAATGCGGATTTTTCTTAAATAATTATGTTGTGCTTCTTCCTTAAGTTCCTGGCTGTTCGTTTCATCAAGAATGATATCATAACCGATTGACCTTATCCTCTTCTTCATTTCTTCCGGTGCGATCTTTTCCGGAAGAAACTCCACCTTCATTGAAGCATCAGCAAGGTTAACTGATGCACTTTCAATTCCCGGAAAAGTTTTTACTAATGATTCTACCCGTGCTGCACATGAGGCACACGACATTCCTGTTACTTGATATGTTTTCGTAATTTTCACTACTCTTTTTATATATATAACATATGAGATAATGAATAGTTTAGCAATTTGATAATGAAATATTTTGAAAAAATCTTCAAAAAATTTTGTATTATTAAAAAATAATATTTTATATTTGCAATATATAAGAGACTTAAATATATAAAATCATGATATCAAGCGAACTACTCAAAGGATCATTAAAAACAATAGTATTGAAACTATTGAAGGAAAACGGGCGTATGTACGGTTATGAGATTACACGGAAAGTCGAGGAACTGACCGAGGGAAAGATAAAACTTACCTACGGGGCATTATATCCTGTTCTTCATAAGCTTGAAAGTGAAAACGTGCTTATCACAGAATCAGAGAATTTCAATAACCGTATCCGTATTTATTACAGTCTCACCCCAAAGGGGGATTCCG
>CAZOZU010000387.1:0-2648 GCA_964584355.1 uncultured Rikenellaceae bacterium | reverse complement strand
CTGCCGGTTTCCGCGACTATGATGGCAGTTTCACTATGATCGGGGAAGAATGTTACTGGTGGAGTACTACAAACAGTGATCCGGCCAATAGCGATTCACCGTGGGCTTCATGCCGTTACCTGAGTTTTGAGGACAACTACATCCATAAACATAACATGTCTAAGGGGGCAGGATTATCAGTCCGCAGTATAAAGGAGTAGCCTGTTCTAACTCAGTGAATATTTCCGCAGCTCTCTTCTAATTATTTTATAATCAGGCACTAATGTTTCAAGCAGCCGGTAATATTCTTTACCATGGTTATGCTGTTTAAGATGACACAATTCATGGATAATTACATATTCTATATAACGTTCATCAAGTTTTATTAGTTCAGAATTGATTGTGATCTTCCCCTTTGTGGTACAGCTTCCCCACCTGCTTTTAAGCGACCTGATTATAAACTGCGAAGGAGAAAAATCCTGCTCTTTTTGTTTAATGAGTATCTCGTGCAGCTTACCTGAAAAAATCTCCTCTGCTTTTTTTATGTACCACCTGTCAATGAGCCTTTTTACTCCTCCCTCTTACCATCTGTTTCTACTTCTAATATATTGTCAGATTGTTTGAGTGAGGGAAATAATGAATTTCTGATCCTTAGTGTCAGTTCTTGCCCCAGAAAAAGATACTTTTCCCCGTCAACATACTTTTTTTTGTTATTTAACAATATGATACCGGAATATTTTTCAATCTGTTTTTTGATCCACTCTTCTTTTTCGCGGATAAATTTCTCAATAGTCTTAACAGGTGTTCTGAGAGGTGCTCTTACTTCAACTCTTTTATCAGGTCTTATAATTATACTGATCGACCTTCTCCTGGAAAATACTATTTTATATTCCGGCCACATAATATTTAGAGAATATCCAAGATTAAGAAAATATTTTTGTTTAAGGGAATAAATCTTTCTTTAGTATTGTCTTTTTATTAGATAACAATTACCCATTATGATTCTTTTCTTGTATGCATGATTCACAGTAATTGTTTTCTTTGCGCAGGTAGTTGGGTTAATAATTGAGATGGGTAATGAATTGGAAGGTGTCTTTAAAGGACACCTTCTTTTATTTTTCCTCTGCCTCAATAGTAATCATTGTTATTTCCGGAGGCATCCAGATCCTGAAAGGAATAGCCAGAACACCCAGTCCCCTGTTTACATAGAGATACTGTTTTCCTTCAGAATACAACCCATTCCACTCAGGATAAAAATATACGGCAGGACTCCATCTGAATTTTTTTGTCATAATACCTATCTGCATACCATGAGTATGACCTGCCAGGGAAAGTTCAATATCCGTTTCGCCGATTACATCCTGTCTCCACTGGTTCGGATCGTGAATGAGAAGTATTCTAAAATCAGCAGAATCAGTTCCTTCAGTGGCTCTGTTAACATCACCATGGATAATACCGGGATGCCTTCCGCTTGTCTCAATACCTATTATTGCGATATCAGCTCCATTTATATTCAGGATAACATGTTCATCATTCAGAACCTTATACCCTGATTTGGTTATTAACTCGTTAAGCTTCAGGAATATAATCTCTTTGTCAGCTTCTGTGGATCCGGGCAGATAGGTCCCCTTGTCATGATTCCCTATCACGGCAAAATTCCCATACCTGCTTTCAGCTGTCACAAGAATTGTGTCACACCTGTCGAATTCCCTCCAGCCGTAACTGATAAAATCCCCGGTGTTAAGAATCATATCGGGCTGATGGTTGTTAATTTCATCCATAGCTTCCTGCAACCTGTTCATGTGTTTATGAAATCCTGCAAGATGCAGATCAGAAATATGAGCGATCTTTAATCCGTCCAGCCCGGGATCCAGATCTTCAATCTTAACTGTTATCTCCTCGGTTTTAAAGTTAAACCTGCCAATAAGCGTACTTAGTGCTATAACCGTAAAAATGAAAATTGAAATAATAATACCTGTTTCCGTAAGCCAGCGGATATGACCTCCTTTCCTGATCCTGAAAAGTTTACCTGAAAAATGAAGTATACTGATCAATACCCTGGGAGCAACTACAGCACAATACATACCCGTAAGATTCATGAGGATCCAGATATTATGAGGAGTGTCATAATTGCCGTCATAAAAAGCAACCTTTATAAGAAGATAGAATAACCAGATACTCAGTAAACTATGTACTGCAATCAGAATGTAAAACTTTGATTTTGTATGTTTATAATGTTCCCATAAAGCTGTCAGCGTGAGAAACTCAAGGGTTATAATAAGTATAAATATCAGAGTCATCAGCAAGGTATTATTCATAAAAATACTCATTTAAAGTTAAAATTAGTATTCTTGTATTTGCTAATATCAATGTGAGCAGTTATGGCACTACCTGGAAAAACAGTTGAACGACTCAGCGAATACAGAAGAACTTTGCTTGAATGTCTGAAAGAGAAGAAGAATTTCATTTTTTCACACGACCTTGCTGCACGTCTCCACATTAAGGCAGTACAGGTGAGGCGTGATCTTATGCTGATTGGATATTCATCGGTTCATAGAAAGGGCTATGACATAAGGGAACTTATTGATAAGATAGGTACTGTTATTGATTCGGAGGAGAGTATGAATGTTGCCATTATTGGTATTGGTAATCTGGGTAGAGCCGTAGCT
>CAZOZU010000386.1:0-2661 GCA_964584355.1 uncultured Rikenellaceae bacterium | reverse complement strand
ATCGATTACCTTTCTCCTGAATGGATGAAAATGTTCACATATACTCTGAGTGAAGCTGAGCGTCTGGACCTGGCAATTGACCTTGCCAACGCCTCCGGATGGCCTTTTGGAGGACCATGGGTCGATTCTGCTGATGCATGCAAAAACATTAACTATAAAACATATACCCTGATTACTGGAGAAAAACTTAACGAGAAAATCGAATTCTATCAACAACCAGTGATAAGACCGATTGGTAATATCCCGGATAAAACCTTAATATTTGAACAGTCAGACAGGACGAAAAATATTCAGTTATATGCAATTGACCAGGTTAAGCTAAAGTGGCCACTCCCAATACATACTGTGGTAGCATATTCTGATTCAGGCCAGGTTGTATACCTGACTGACATGGTAACACCTGACAGGGACCTTGAATGGACAGCACCTCCAGGTAAATGGACGATATATGCCCTCTTCCAGGGATGGCATGGCAAACAGGTTGAGAGGGCAGGGCCAGGAGGTAAAGGAGACGTGATAGATCATTTCTCAGGACAGGCAATAAATAGGTATCTCCGGCATTTTGACACAGTTTTTGCTGACCACAACATAAAAACTCTTCGTGGCTATTTCAATGATTCCTACGAAGTTGACGATGCTTCAGGAGAAGCAAACTGGACAAATGACCTTTTCTATGAGTTCATGATAAGAAGAGGATATGACCTCCGTGAACATCTGCCGGCTCTGTTCCGGAAAGATGATCCTGAAAAAAATGAACGTGTTCTGTCAGATTATCGTCAGACAATTTCCGACCTCATACTCGAAAAATTTACAGCATCCTGGACTAACTGGGCACACAAGCAAGGCAAAATAACACGAAATCAGGCACATGGTTCCCCGGGCAATATCCTTGATCTGTATGCAACAGCAGATATTCCCGAAACCGAAGGTAGTGAGATAATAAATATGAAATTTGCTTCTTCAGCAGCAAATGTTACCGGCAGACAATTTGTTTCTTGCGAAGCTGCAACATGGCTGGGGGAACACTTTACATCAAACCTTTCCGATGTTAAAAAGGCAGTTGATCCTTTCTTCCTTGCAGGAATTAATCATGTATTCTACCATGGGACATGCTATTCTCCTGTTAATGAACCATGGCCGGGATTTCTATTTTATGCCTCAACAGAATTCACTCTGGCAAATCCTCTCTGGAACGATTTTAAAGCCCTTAATAAATATGTTTCCCGGGTTCAGTCATTCCTTCAGACAGGAAGACCGAATAATGAAATACTACTCTATTTCCCGGTATTTGACCGATATGCAGATACCGGAAACGTTATGTTGCAGCATTTTAACGGAATTGATCATTTCTATAATGAATCTCTTTTTAAGACCGCAGCTGAAATAATGCTGGAGAGAGGTTATACATTTGATTATATCTCAGATCTTCAGATAAAGAATACAGAGTTTTATAATGAGTTGTTGTTTACTGAAGGCAATGTTTATAAAACCATTGTAATACCTGAATGCAGGTATATCCCGGTTGAAACATTCTCTTACCTTCTCAGGCTCGCAAACGAAGGGGCTAATATTATTTTTTACGGGAATATGCCGGAAAATGTTGCAGGATGGGCATATAAAGAAGAAAAGACAACATTTTTCAACCAGTTGAAGTCAGGAATTAACTTTTCTCCCACAAACAACCCGGAGGTATCTAAAACTGTATATGGAAACGGTATGATCCTCTCAGGGAACAACATAGAACAGCTTCTTGCTTTTACAGGAATAAAAAGGGAAACCATGTCAGATAAGCACCTGATGTTTGCACGTCGTGAAACTATGACAGGAGCAACATATTTTATCTGCAATAAGGGTGAAAAAGCATTCGAAGGCTGGGTGCCTTTGAATATAAACTCATTATCAGCAGCCATTTTTAATCCGATGGATGGCAAATTCGGATTGGCAAAACAACGAGTATCAACATCGGGACAGACAGAAATCTATATAAGAATATATCCCAGCGAATCGCTTATCATTGCAATGTATAACTTTATCCCGGATGCAAAACCTTACACCTATTATGATAACCTGTCCATTGCTAAAGAGATAAAAGGTATATGGAAAGTTGAATTTATTGAAGGAGGTCCGGTGTTACCACCTGATGCAGAGATCAGTAAATTAATATCATGGCCGGAATTCGAAAATGCCACATTAAAAGATTTCTCAGGTACAGCAAGATATACTATCAGCTTTGTCAGGCCCAAAGTAAAGGCAGATGCATTGGCAATTAATCTGGGCAGGGTTCATGAAAGTGCTTCTGTTACTTTAAACAATGAAGATATGGGTTCACTTATAGGACCTGATTTCAGGATAATAATTGATAAAAAACAACTTAAGAAGAAAAACGTACTGGAAATAAAAGTCTCTAACCTGATGGCTAATCGTATAGCTTATATGGATCGGAATAATATCGAATGGAAGAAGTACTACAATATAAATTTTGCAGCTAAATATCGCCAAAACACCAGGGATGGCCTGTTTGATGCATCATTATGGCAACCCAGGGAGTCGGGACTGATGGGTCCGGTGACCATTGCACCTATGAAGGCTGTTAGGTAATACAATGTTCAGGGCGCAGGGCGCAGAGCTTATTGAATGATTTCCGTCACTAAGATCCCCTCC
>CAZOZU010000385.1:0-2685 GCA_964584355.1 uncultured Rikenellaceae bacterium | reverse complement strand
CACGACCTTCGGAACCACAATCCGACATTCTAACCAACTGAACTACATCCACCGTTTAATGAATTGCAAAATTAATCCCAAAATTCCTATTCACAAAATTTTGGTTTACTATCTTTGATCAGTTTAAAAAGAAATATATCTGAAATAACAATTTTTTCTACTGAAAGTTGTTATAAGCAGAATTGTTAATGTTTACTGCTCAGGATTGAAAAAGCTCAAACTTACTGATAATATATCGGGACTACAGATATTCCATCTGCTGAAATTTGTTATCTTCCTGATAATCAGCGTTATATTTACAAAAAGCCATCTGTCGCGTGCAGAAATAGGCAAATGGGAAATGTTCCTTTTTATTGCCGGTCTTATTAGTTTTTTCTGGGTTACAGGACTCATTCAATCCTTACTTCCACTATATCATCGAAACAAGACCTACAGGAAAATTGGAGACAATGGCACAGGCAAATCACCGGTGATATTCAATGCATTCCTGTTACTCTGTTTATTCAGCATGGTATTTTTTATCCTTGGTCACTCTATAAAGAATTATTTTTCAGTATTTCATTTTACAGGTAATGTTCCTTATCTGAACCTGTTGCTTCTTTATATGCTGTTAAGCAGTCCGGTTTGCCTTATTGAATATATATACTTGTTGAATAACAGGGCACACCGTATTTTTCAATATGGGATATATACATTCAGTGCCCAGCTTATTTTTATTATTACACCTGTATTATTAGGAAAGGACATACTATGGTCAGTTTACGGCCTGCTGGCAATTACAGGTGTAAGATGGATCTGGCTTATAATATTGTTGCGAAGATATAGCGAGATGACAGTCTCCTGGAAGTTCATGAAGGAACATCTTTATCTGGGAACTCCTCTTATCCTGACAACCCTTATCAGCGGATCAGCACAATATATAGATGGAGTGATAGTCTCAGCAGTTTATCGCGACCCTGCAATATTTGCATGGTTCCGTTATGGAGCCAAAGAATTTCCTCTTGTTTTGTTATTGGCTAACGGACTCAGCAGCGCTATGCTCCCTGAATTCTCTACACGATCTATGATGAAGGAGTCTCTCCACAAAATTAAAGTTAGATCAAAAAAACTAATGCACCTCCTGTTCCCATTGACAATGGTGATTATGCTATTTACCAGATGGTTCTACCCACGTATCTTCACTCCTGATTTTCAAAAGAGTGCTGACGTTTTCCTGATCTATACTCTTTTGGTAATCCCAAGATTGGTATTTCCACAGACAATTATCGTTGGTAGAAAAAGAACACACATAACGATGATTGCTGCAATAATTGAACTTGTTCTGAATATACCTTTAAGTCTGTTAATGATAAAATGGGGTTATAACATTGTCGGAGTTGCGCTTGCAACATTTATTGTATATACAGTAACAAAAATTTATCTTGCCGGATATGTGTGGGTTAAAATGAAAATAAGACCAACCGAATATATTCCTTTAAAAATATACTTTCTCTACTGTATATTATTAACAGTTCTCTTTGTCCTTATCGACCACAGGATAATTGATATTCATTGAAATAGCTTCCAGCATGCGGAGAATTGCTTCAGGGAAAAATCATATATTTGTAATTACCTGTGAAGGATTAATATAATATCTGATAAACTGACAAGATAACTGTACCATGAAAATAGTTGAAGTCCTGACACTTGCCGAGAAACAGGAGTTTCATGATTTCCCAAGACGATTGTATAGAGATGACCCATTCTGGATATCTCCTCTTGATTCCATGATTGAAGCAATTTTTGACCCTGAAATTAATAATGCCTTCAAGAATGGAATGGCAATAAGATGGCTTCTTGTCGATGATTCCGGCAAGACATTGGGTCGTGTAGCTGCATATATCGATGAAGTAAGATCATCTGCCCAGAAGCAACCAACAGGAGGAATGGGTTTTTTTGAAGTTGTTGAGGATAAGGATGCTGCATTCATGCTTTTTGATACTGCAAAAGAATGGCTTGCATCTAACGGTATGGAAGCAATGGACGGACCCATAAACTTCGGTGAAAATGACAATTACTGGGGTCTTCTTGTGGATGGATTTATCCAGCAGAGCTTTGCAATGCCATATCATAAAAAATATTACAGAGATTTTTTTGAATTATATGGCTTTCAGAATTATTTTCAGCAATACTCATACCACAGAACAGTAAGGGGCACAGATAAAAAGATTGAAAACTTCCCCGAACGTATCATGAAAATTGCTGAGTGGCTTTCCAAACGACCGGGCTACTCCTTCTGTCATTTTGAGACACGACACAGGAAAAAATATTTTACTGATATCTGTGAGATATATAATACTACCTGGACCTATCTGAAGGAGGATTTTACACCCCTCGAACCATCTGTTCTTGAAGAATCGCTTGGTAAAGCCAAAATTATTCTTGACGAAGAGCTGATATGGTTTGCCTATTTCAACGACAAACCAATAGGGTTTTTTATACTCCTTCCCGATCTTAATCAAATACTTAGACACATGAAAGGGAAATTGAACTTCTGGAATATGATTAGATTTCTATACTATAAAATGACAAATGAGATTACCAGGGTAAGAGCAGTTGTGGGAGGTGTAGCACATTCACACCAGAATACCGGTGTCGAATCGGCAATTTTTTACCAGCTGTACCAGGTATTTAAACGTAAAAAAT
>CAZOZU010000384.1:0-2691 GCA_964584355.1 uncultured Rikenellaceae bacterium | reverse complement strand
TTTAATTAACCCATAGATCAGCAGGATCATAAGAAGTATCAGGAAACCATAAACAGTTATTCCACTGAGTCCGGTCAGAAATTTTCCGAAAAGAGGGAATAATCCCCTGTAAAAAATCATTATGTGAAAAAGAAGAATATAAAGTGAATAAACAATTAATGTAAGGTAGCTCCCGGCAGTCATATACCTGAATTCAGAGATATTATCATTTTCAGTGAACAGCTTCTTAACGTTATTTTGGTTGTAAAATAATAGAAGAGCTACCGGGATAACTATTATAAGGATAATTACAGCTATGGAGAGAATTAAAACCGGATATTGAGTATTGATCTCTTTCATGGAAAGGAGTGGAAGGAAGAAAATCATTACAGGAATTCCAAAGATTATCCAGAACCAGATTGCACCGATCGACAGGTTTAATGTCCATGTTTTCAATTTAATATGGCCATAGCCAATTATTATAAAAAGAATCCCGATAGCATAGAAAGCGAAAATCTGGGCCACGATCAGTCCATGTAGAAATGAACCGATGTGGAAGCCTTCAAAATAGAATGGTCCACCCTCAGTAAACAGGTAGAAGCTATAAATCTCAACAGGAGCCAGCAAGAGAAAACTTAATCCAATGAGCAGTTGAATAATTCCTAAAAATTTAATTAAAATTTTTGCTTTATCCGGTCTTAATAAATCCCTGTTCATTTAGAAATATTTTTTCGTCTGTTAATTATTTTGATATTAGACCAGATTATAACGATTCCGATAATACTTATCAATTCAACCGGCATATCCAACAAGGCATAGGATAATTTATACTCATCAATGAGGATAGAACCAATATCTAATATTATGGCAATAACATTTGCCAGCAGGATCAAACTGAGTGCCCATTGCCTGTTAACAGGATTGCGTGTGATGAGGATATAGAGTAATGAATACGGGAGTATAGCACCACCGGCACCTCGTAGCATTCCTAGTACTACCGGATTAATATTTGCATCAGAGAATCCCCTGATCAGGAATCCAGGGAAGAAAATCAAAGCCGATCCCATCAGAAAAAAGTAGGCGGCGCAAAAGTAAAAGATGATTGTGAATGTTTTATGAATCGTATTTTTCTGAGATATTTCTTTTTGTATCATTATCATAAATTCTGGTGGTTATATTATTAAATATGTATTGTTATTGAAGTATTTAGACTCCCAATTGTTTTCCGCTTATCTCTTCAATTTTAAGTTTTAATATTAGCACCCTCTCTAAGTTTTTATCCTGATATATATTCCTGTCCGTTTTACCATAATGAGACATTATGATATCAAGTCCTTTTTTCTTCCGATCTGCATCTGTTATAAACTCTATGCTACCATAGCCAATAACCGATTTGTATTTCGTACTCCAGTCACAGGGAGTATTATCTTTGACAACTTGTGAAAATAGCTCAATTTCAAAGCAAACAGAGTTATTAGCTTTCAGAATTTCAATTTTTTTTCCCAATGGTGAAGAATGAAAATAGATAGTATTGTTTTTATAACCATAATTCATAGGGACAATATAAGGTCTGTCATTATCGATCATAGCTATTCTGCATACTTCTGAATTTGATAAAATCTCCTCAATTATGAACTGATCAGTGATTTCATACTTAGATTTTCTCATACAGGATTGAGTTATAAAAATGTACAATTGCACAATTTATTATTATGATTCTCATTATGTTATATGTTTTCAAATGAAACAATATGTCCTTTTTCTTCGAGGGCTTTTATACCAGTATTTAGGTCAATGTCTTTAATTAAAATATAGTCAGTATCATAAGTAGATATTGTAAATATCGGGATATTAATATTTTTAAAAATATCTGCTATTTCTGCTATAATCCCTGTTAAAGACAGAGCTAAAGGACCAGCGATTTTTAATATCCGCCATGCACTGTTGTAATGAATCTCCCCAGGAATATTCTTTGTCTCGACAGCAACAACAGAAAGTTCATCCTTTGTTTTAGTTATTGAGTAAAAATCAGATGAATAGACCCAGCTTGGCAATTCGGCCTCATTCATGAATCTATAAATCGAATATTTGTTCTCCAGTATTACAAGGTTCATTACGTTTTAATTATGTTTTGTTTATGATAAATTTCAGTATCGTAGTATTAACTTATTATCAGGCTATATAATCGTTCTTTAAGATCTTCTTTATCCATCTGATCTCTAATTTGTTCTGCTCTCTTTTTATAACCTGCATTATTAAATAAAGCGAGAATTTTAGGTTCAAGGTTTTTAGTATTTATTTTACCTATTTCAATACCTTTTGGCCCGGCACCGATATCGGATACTATTTTATTCCAGACAAACTGGTCAATTATATGCGGGATGATCATTGTCGCACAACCATACTTTAGGGCCAGATGGGTAGTCCCGGAACCACCATGATGAATCACTCCGTATATTCTGGGGAAGATCCAGTCATATGGTACCTGGGATACAAAATGGGTCAATCCGGAATCAAAATTTTCAGGCTTGATAAGTCCTCCGGAAGCTGTATTTATAATTGCAGGAATTTTATTACGAACAAGAATATCAAGTATTATACTCATCTTTTTCTCAGGTGCCGGATTTAGCATACTTCCGAAAGTGAAGAAAAGGATTTTATCGTGTTTTGCAATGAAATCGGTTAATTTTTTATCAGGTTGCCAGTCGGATT
>CAZOZU010000383.1:0-2703 GCA_964584355.1 uncultured Rikenellaceae bacterium | reverse complement strand
GTGGCAATGCTGTGGATGCAGCAGTTGCAACAGGATTTGCTCTGGCAGTATGCTATCCTGAAGCTGGTAACTTAGGCGGTGGTGGATTCATGGTTATAAGAAACAACGATGGCACTTCTGATGTAATTGACTTCAGGGAAAAGGCTCCGCTGAAGGCTACACGGGACATGTACCTTGATGATGACGGTAATGTAATCGGAGGTTTAAGTACTGAAACTCACCTTTCTGCCGGTGTGCCGGGTTCAGTGGACGGACTGATTAAAGCACATTCCGAATATGGCATTTTAAGTTTCAGGAATGTAATACAACCGGCTATTGATCTGGCAAAGAATGGTTTTCCTATTACTGTCGAACAGGCTTCATCGCTTAACCGCAACAGAGTACTTTTTATAAAAAAGAATATGAACAGGCCTGCTTTTGTCATAGAAAAAGAATGGGAGGAAGGAGATATTCTTATCCAGCCTGATCTGGCAGAAACACTGGAGAGTATCAGGGATAATGGCAGAGATGGATTCTATGCAGGCAAAACAGCTGATCTTATAATTAAGGAAATGGAGAGAGGAGGTGGATTGATAACAGAAAAAGATCTTGCTGATTATAGGTCAGTATCACGTAATCCTCTGACAACCAACTATAAGGATTACAGATTCATTTCCGTACCTCTTCCATCGGGAGGTGGAATAATCCTGTTCCAGCTTCTTGGAATGATCGAATTCTTTCCTCTTAAAGAGTGGGGTTTCCATTCAATAGAGGCTATACACCTGATAACAGAAGCCGAGAAAAGAGTCTATGCTGACAGAGCTGAGTTCTCTGGTGACCAGGATTTTGTAAATGTCCCTGTGGATGATCTGCTGAACCATGAATATCTGAAGCAGAGAATCAGTGATTTTGATATGAATGTAGCCACACCATCCTCTGTGATCAGGGCAGGTTCTCCCGGAGGGTATGTCAGCGAAGAGACTACACATTATTCCGTTGTAGATAGCTTTGGAAATGCAGTGTCAGTAACAACTACATTGAACAATACATTCGGTAGCAGCATTGTAGTTGATGGTGCCGGATTTCTTCTGAATAACGAGATGAACGATTTTTCACTTAAGCCGGGTGTCCCGAATATGTTCGGACTGACAGGAGGGAAAGCAAATTCAATAGAACCTGGCAAGAGAATGCTCAGCTCCATGACCCCTGTAATTGTTGAAAAAGAAGGAAAACTATTTATGGTGGCAGGTTCACCGGGTGGTTCTACTATACCAACTTCTGTGTTCCAGGTAATAATAAATGTAATTGAGTATAATATGAGCATAGGAGAGGCCGTTGATACAGGAAGATTCCATCATCAGTGGCTGCCTGATTATTTAAGTTATGAAGCAAAAAGTCTGGATCCACTTGTGTTAAATGAATTAAGAAAGATGGGACATGAAACAAAGGAAAGATTAAGTATCGGACAGGTAAATGCCATACAAATTTTGTCCGATGGTTTGTTGATTAGCGGTGCAGATAAGAGAAGTTATAACACAGCTTGTGGGTATTAAGAGTTATGTGGTTAAATAATTTTTACTAAATTGCTATAAATTTATTTTCATTAAAAAAAATTAATTAATACATTTAACAATTGATTTAGAGATTTTATCGCCTTATTTTGATGGTGTTAATATTTGAATAATTTCAGATATCAATTCAGTTATGAAAAAACCTCTCCTTATAGTAATTATTATCCTGGTAGTCCTCTTACTTCTGCCGGTAATAAATCTGCTTCGCTGGACTTTTCAGACAAAAAAGCCTTTGAATATCGTTGTCGTCGACAAGACTGTTTCAACGTTTGAACGAGTAAAACACAAATCTCTTTACTGGATTTTAACAAACGACAGAATTGTCAAGAAGGACAAAAATTCAGGCTATTCTTTCCGGAAGGATTATTATGGATTCATGCCTTCCCGCCCCAAGAAAGCAAAACTATGGGGAAGAAATGATTACCGTCTGGCTGACGTAATAAACCTGGCAGATGAAAATGATGTTATGTATATTACTGATACATACGGTGTTTTCTTTAACGACTGGTACCAGGGTATTAGTAAAAGCCGCCGATCCAGGAAACTTTATGGAGGACTCAATAGCAACGATAATTTCCTGATTAAGGAGATGAAGGACAGGGATAAGCTTGTTATACTTGAGTATAATACTTTTGAATATCCCACTCCAGCATATGAATCATACAGAATACAGGAGAGACTGGGGATCAAATATAATGGTTGGACAGGAAAATATTTCTCTTCTCTTGATACCCTGAGCGAAGACTTCCCGGTATGGATGACCGCTATGTACCGTAAACAGTATAAAAAACCCTGGACTTTCAATAAACCGGGTGTTGTATTACTTACCAATAAGGAAATCATTGTTCTTGAAGAGGGTACACATGTGAACAATATGCCGGTAGAAATCGTTACAGATACTACTTATTGTGCCATATATAACATCCCGGATACAATAGCCTTTGGCGAATGGTTCGATATAGTCGACCCTCTGGCAAATAATGTGATTTCAAATTTCGAACTTAATACTACAGCAGCCGGTGATTCAGTACTGTATGAAAATGGAATTAATAGAATTTTCCCGGCAGTTATCCAGGAACCCACAGTTCAGAGAACATATTATTTCTCAGGCGATTTTACATCGACAGATTTATGTATGCTGTCATCAAAATTC
>CAZOZU010000382.1:0-2708 GCA_964584355.1 uncultured Rikenellaceae bacterium | reverse complement strand
AACCATTTCTTTCTGTCCGGAGTAAGCGATTATAGGAGCAAATCCATCCACCCGCTGATGTTTCCCATTGACAATAAGCGTGTTATGAACAAAGTTGTTATATCTGAAAACCTCCCAGCGTTGTGAGTTCTGGTCCATATTCCAGAGGTCAACCCCTGCTGTTTCAAGAGAATTATAGTCCTGAGCACCAAGATCCATTGCCCATCTCACTCCATCTGCTTCCATGATGAATGTTCCGATATCCATATGTGCGTGATTTACCGATGGAGATCCTCCCTTCAAACCGACAAATATAGCATCGGGATCATCCCACGATGTTCTCATCAGTGCAACAGGGTTTTTCCCCTGGCCAACCCAGATATTATAGTCAGGTGGATTTATTTCACCTGTTTGCATTCCAGTACTCCAGATAAGAATTGCAGGAAGCAGCCGGTCATTTGGGAGTTCATTAGTAAGAAGATGGTATCGTTCTGACCACAGCAGAGAAGGATCATTCAATTGTCGTGCAAACCAGAACATAGCCGGTTTCAGGCTTCCTTCTGCTCCGCAGTCGGAATAATTAAAACATAAACCCGAAGGTCCGGTCATATTTTCAAGATAAGAAGCACTATTCAGAAATCCTTCGTTCAGATCAGGGTCATATTCTTTTCCATAGAATTTTTCCATGACAGAGAGATACATTACATGAAAGCTTGTTCCATAACCCCAGTAAGAATATCCTTCGGGATAGGCTCCGTCGGGCATGTAATCTTCCGTCGGAAGCCTGATTGACTCCGCAGCCCTTTCAATGATATCCGAAGCCAGCTCCGGGTCATCCTCATAAATTGCAAGCGCACCAAATGTCATTCCCGCATTGCAAACCTGGTTCCAGTTGTGTGACGAGGTAAGCCACCAGGTATAGTTAGTATCATAAGATGGTATAAGCCCTTTGTCAATAATTGCCTGCCTGATTGTCTTACGGGATTCGGGTGATAGTTCACTGTATAGCCAGTCGTACCCTATAGAGAGTGCCATGGTCATTTCCGCCACATCCAGGAAATGGGAAGGATTCCAGTCTTCAAATCCGGCAACAGCAAGCATCTCCTCTTCGGCACGATCAAGATATTTATCTTCAGAAGTCATGCGCCAGGCAAAGGAGAGATAAAAGATCCTTTTCAGGGCTGTTCGTGACTTATCAAGAAGTCTTCTCCCGATGAGTTCACGCTTCACAGGTGCCAAATCACATATCACTTCACACTTATCAAGTATGAAGTGATGGATTGTATCCCATATCTCATCAGAAGCGATACTCTTCTTTAAGACCATCTCTTCACCTTTGAGAAGAAGTATCCTCGGATGTGAGGGTATTTTGTTCTTATTACACGATACTAAAGAAAGTAATAACAGAAGAATTGATGCTTTAAGTAAAAGCATATTAAATTTCATGATAAGTGATTTTAAAATGCACTGTAAAATTAACGGAAAAATTGAATTCTGTTCTTCATGTGTTTAAAGTCTTATATTTGTATAATGTAAAAATTTCCCGTGTTTTTAATGAGAACCAGGTCTCATATATATGATTATAAAAGCGGGCATTATATAGAGCTGCTTCGGAGTGGTGAACCTTTTTTTTCAGCAGTGGAAAGGATCATTGATGAGGCGAAGCATTTTATTCATTTCCAGGCATATATAGTTGATGAAGATAAGACAGGTGTCAGGATCATCAATGCGTTGATCAGAGCTGCCGGGAGAGGTGTAAGAACATACCTTCTTCTGGATGCATTCGTGACAAAATATCTCTCAAATGAACTTATTGATAATATTGAAAATTCAGGTATTTTTTTCAGGTTCTTTTCTCCCACATTTATTACAAAGGGTTTACAGTTAAGTCTCAGGCTTCATTCAAAAGTAGTCATTGCTGATGGCGAAGTTGCAATAATAGGCGGGATGAACTTTGCAGACCGGTACCATGGCACCTCTGAAAAAAAGGAATGGCTCGATTTTGCACTTCTGATAAAAGGTCCTGAATGTGCTCATATTCTGACAATTATTAAAAGGCACTGGAACAAAACCTTCTTATCAAAGAATGAGAGATCATATGAGACAATTCATGAACCGGCATTCTTTAATGAAAATATAAAACTTAAGGTAAAGCAAAATAACTGGTACCGCAGAAAAATTGAGATTCTGAGAAGCTACCGGAATGCAATTAAAAATGCAGAAAAAAATATGATAATGTTTGCCAGTTATTTCCTGCCTGGCAGAAATGAACGAAAACTTTTGAAGAATGCAAGGTTAAGAGGAGTTGAAATTATTATTGTACTCTCTGCCGAATCAGATACCCCAATGTTTAAAAGAGCTACCGGTTTTCTTTACGATTTCATTTTGAGGAACAAAATAAAGATCTTTGAATATCTCCCTTCAATTCTTCATGCAAAGGTTGCCACTGTCGATGGCAAGTGGTGTACCATAGGCAGTTATAACCTTAATCACCTGAGCGACTATGCAAGTGTGGAAATAAATGTGAATGTTCTTGATAAGGGATTTGTAAAAAGCTTTGAAGATATGCTGCATGATATAATAAGGAAGGATTGCCGCCAGGTTACAATCGAGGAATACAATCGCAGAAGAACATGGGTAACAAGGCTTAGAGGATGGACATCATACCAGCTGATAAGACTCCTTATGCAGATTACATATCAGATGACATCAAAACAAAAAAACCAGCC
>CAZOZU010000381.1:0-2714 GCA_964584355.1 uncultured Rikenellaceae bacterium | reverse complement strand
CTCCATCACCAGCCGAAAGGAATTCTCCCTTTTCATTTAAAAACTTAAGTGCATTCCACTGTTCTGGATTATGGCTTGCTGTTATTATTATTCCGCCTGATGCTTTTGTTTCCATAACGGCTATTTCAACTGTTGGGGTTGTTGCCATACCAAGGTCAGTAATATTTATTCCCATTCCACGTAATGTAGTTATTACCAGACTGCTGATCATGACTCCGGATCTGCGGGCATCCCTGCCAATAATAATTGTAACAGGGTTTCCTGTATGTCTCTGTTTTACCCAGGTGCCATAGGCAGCAGTGTACTTAACAATATCTATCGGAGTCAGGTTTTCGCCTGGCACACCCCCTATAGTCCCTCTAATGCCGGAAATTGATTTTATCAGTGTCATGCCCTTCTTTTCAGAACCACAAAGGTGCAAAAAAATCATTAAATCGTAAATTACCAGGATAATTGTACCTTTGCAGCCTTATAAATTGGTAAAATGAACCGCACCAAGAAAGTAACAAAACCACCAAAAGGAAAGCCTGAACTTATAAGGCTTAACAGGTTCATTGCAAACAGTGGTCTTTGTTCCCGCCGTGAGGCTGATGAAATAATTGTA
Source organism: uncultured Rikenellaceae bacterium (assembly GCA_964584355.1). Taxonomy (GTDB): domain Bacteria; phylum Bacteroidota; class Bacteroidia; order Bacteroidales; family VadinHA17; genus LD21. Next base: position 2,110 of record CAZOZU010000381.1, on the reverse strand, counting down.
AAGGGATATATTTCTGTAAATGGGAAAAAGATTACTACCCTGGGTACAAAGGTCAAACATGATGATGATGTAAGATATAAAGGCAAAAAACTATCTGCAGAACAGAAGGTGTATATTCTTATGAATAAACCCAAAGGTTATGTTACAACTGTTGAGGATCCTCATGCTGAATATACTGTTCTTGACCTGCTTGGAGATGCCTGTCCTGAAAGAGTATATCCTGTTGGCAGGCTCGATAAGACAACAACCGGTGTTCTTCTGCTTACAAACGACGGAGAACTGACAGGGAAACTTACTCATCCGAAATATAACAGGAAAAAAATCTATCATGTCTTTCTTGACAAACCGGTTAAGAAAAACGACATGCTCAGTCTGACAGATGGAATACATATTGAAAATGAGCAAATTATAGCGGATTATGTCTCCTATACTGATCCTGATGACAGGAGCCAGATAGGGATAGAGCTTCATTCAGGACAGAATAGAATAGTGAGAAGATTATTTGAATCTCTTGGTTATAAAGTAAAGAAACTTGACAGGGTATATTTCGCAGGTCTTACAAAAAAGAACCTTCCTCGTGGAAAATGGAGGTTTCTTACTGTGAAAGAAGTAAATATGCTAAAACGTGGTATTTATTAAAAATTTATGATGAATCACAGGTCAGGTTTTGTAAATATACTCGGAAATCCCAATGTGGGTAAATCAACCATCATGAATGCTCTTGTGGGAGAGAGACTTTCAATAATAACATCGAAAGCCCAGACCACACGCCACCGTATTATGGGTATAGTTAACGGGGATGATTTTCAGATTGTATATTCCGATACGCCCGGAATACTGAGGCCTAAATATAAGCTTCAGGCAGCAATGATGAGTTTTGTAAAAACAGCACTGGCCGATGCCGATGTAATCCTTTATGTTACAGATGTTAAGGAAAATCCATGCAAAGAACAAGAATATACAACAAAAATCAGAGAATCGGGAATACCCATCATTACCGTAGTAAATAAAATAGACCTGTCGAATCAGAATGAGCTTGAAAAGATAACAACTTCATGGATTGAGTTATTCCCTGATTCCCCGGTAATACCTGTTTCGGCACTTAACAAATTCAACATTGATACTTTGTTAAATGCTGTTATCAGTAAATTACCGGAAGGAGAGCCTTTTTTCCCGAAAGACCAACTCACAGATAAATATGAGCGTTTTTTTGCATCAGAAATTCTGCGTGAAAAAATCCTTCTCAATTATAAGAAAGAGGTTCCCTATTCCGTTGAGATAGAAATAGAAAGCTTTAAGGAGGAAAAAGATATTATAAAGATCAGGGCACTGATCCATGTCGCCCGTGACAGCCAGAAAGGGATTCTGATAGGTCATCAGGGAAGTATGCTTAAAAAAGTCGGAACACAGGCAAGACATGATATGGAAAGCTTTTTTGATAAAAAAATCTTTCTTGAGTTGTATGTAAAGGTTACAAAAGACTGGAGGGATAAACCTTCTATACTTAAAAGATTCGGATACCGCTAATCTGACCATGAGAAATGAGCAAAATAGTATCAATAATAGGCAGACCCAATGTTGGAAAATCAACATTATTCAACAGACTTATTGAATCCAGAGAAGCTATAGTGGATGAGATAAGCGGTGTTACACGTGATCGAAATTATGGTATATGCAACTGGAATGGTGTCGATTTCTCTGTAATTGATACAGGCGGTTATGTTGAGAATTCTGATGATGTTTTTGAGGAAGAGATCAATAAACAGGTTCTTCTTGCAATTGAAGAATCTGATATTATTATGTTCATGGTAGACGTAACAACCGGAATTCATAACCTTGATACTTCGGTTGCTGATCTTTTAAGAAAATCAGCAAAAAAGGTTTTTCTCGTGGTAAATAAGGTTGATAATACTGCAAGACTCCTTGATGCAAATGAATTTTATAATCTTGGCCTTGGTAATTTTTTCCCTGTAAGTTCCATTAATGGTAGTGGTACAGGTGATCTTCTTGATGCTGTTGTAAAAGAATTTAAAGAAGAAGGCCCCGAGGCTAAATATGAAGTGCCTCGTATTGCTATTGTTGGACGTCCAAATGTTGGTAAATCATCACT
>CAZOZU010000380.1:0-2723 GCA_964584355.1 uncultured Rikenellaceae bacterium | reverse complement strand
AATACTGATTCAAGCAAATCCCGGAGTTCCCTTTTTCCAGAGTCAGCGTCAATATCAATTTCCGGGGTATTAATAGTGTTATGGTAAAATTTTATTGATACTTTTTCTCCCAATGTCACAAATGAACCCTCTTCTACCTGGTAAATATCATCACTTATAATTTTTTCACGATCATTCTGCGTATAGAAAAGAGGATAATTCCTTACTCTGTCGCATGCAAGCCACAATTCATCTTTCTTCTCAATAATAACAGAGAATTGTGCATTTGCGTCAATAAGCCTGTTCTCAAATTCATATAATGTATCAATGTTAGTGAAATAATCTATGAGAGCCTTATCGCTGATAATTTTATCACCTTCAAGTATATATCCTGCGACACTAATGTTTCCCAAACGGAACCAATGATATTTATCCAGGATTAATTTCATTTAAACGGAAGTTGCATAATTATTGCCACAAAAACATTAAGTACACACGAAGTAACACAAAGGCTTTGTGTATACTATTCTGTATAAGCCATTATAGTATCATACACTCTTTGCCGGGTCTCTTCTGGTGTGGGATTTAGTTCTTCGGAAGTAAAAGTGCCATTCTTTATATCAATTCTTTCAAATACCATCAGGTAGAGGTTAAAAATGATCTCAAGACTCAACTGGTATCTTGGCTCATGATAGTGCCGGATTTTATTAATCATTTCACAAGTTTTATGAAGATAATTTTCTGCAAGTGTATGATAATCCTTTATCAGGTTACGGAAGCCATCACTTACAGGATGTCCCCGGGCAATTTCTTTTAAATCGTGCCTTGTCAATCCATTCTTTTTTATAATATCATCGGCAAAATAATTGAGGTTGTTAAACTGATCCTTCTGGAAGTCGCGGATTATATGAACAAGATAACTAAATATAGCACAGGGAGTTGCAACTTCCTTAATATCAAATACAGGTTCCTTGTAGATTCCGTTTCCCAATGTAAGGCCGTTAAGGTGCACAAAGATCGATGCCGGAGCAATTGAAGCCCCCTGTGAATATTCGAGAAAAGAGTTAAAAGTGGGGAAACCATCATTGTGTATATCATATATCATCGACCTGGCAAAATTCTCCAGGGGCCATAAGGGGATTCTGAATTTTTTAATAGTATGTATCAGCTCTTTCTGTAGCGGATTACATCCTTCAGATTCAATGATCATTTTCAGCCAGTTATTAACGCTTGTCACGAATTCCTTCCTCTCAGGTTCATCAATTACTTTATGTGATGCCTTGTAATCATCTATCATATCGTCAATTCTGCGCATGAATTTATAAAAGATCTCTGCGCCACAGAATCTCTCTTTTTCCCAGAATCTGGCAGCAATAAGAATATTCGGATGATCCTTCATTTTTTGAAATTCGATCGAGTTATAAATTTCCAGGAAGTATTCTATTTGTGAACTCATTGATTAAACAAAATTTGTTACTTAAGATTTTATTGCTCTTTTAAGATTCTTTCAGCTACCAGTTTTGCGGAAATCAGTACATTAGGTATTCCGTTACCGGGGTGTGTACTTCCCCCCACAAAATAAAGATTATGATAACGGTCGTGACGGTTATGCGGGCGGAAATAACCCATTTGCAGGATATTATGTCCAAGACTCCCGAAAACAGATCCTCTGGAAATATTACATGTGTTTTCCCAGCTTTCAGGAGTATGGGCTATTTCAAATTTAATGTGCTGTTCAATATCATCCATTCCGAATTTTTTCAGACGTTCAATAACCCCGTTTCGGGCAGTCTGCTTTATGCTATTCCAGTCCTGCTTCTTCTGTTTGTCTATATGTCCTACGGCCACAGCAAAAGACAAGGTGTCATGTCCCGGAGGTGCTGCATCAGGATCTGTACGGCATGGAGCATGTACATAAAAGCTTGGGTTATCACCAACTGTCTTATCGATCATGATACTGTTGAGGCCCTCCCTGAATCTATCTGAAAGAAAAACACTATGATGATCAAGCTGAGGATATTTTTTATCGAGGCCCCAATGCAAACTGACAGATGAACATGAATAGTTAAGCCTGTCGAGATGTTGCGATTTTTTTCTGTCAGGAAGAAGTTTGCGATAAACATAAGGCAGATCAGCATTGGCAATAACAATATCTGCTTTATGGTATTGTCCATCTTCAAAAAATACTCCTTCGGCTTTACCTTTTTTGATATCTATCTTTGTTACCGGGATATTGAAATGAAACTTTACTCCTTCATATTCAGCAGCCTTCATGAGCTTTTTAACAATAGTGAACATCCCTCCTTTCGGGAAATATGATCCTTCGATAAGCTCTGCTGCAGGTACCATGGAAAAAAGAGCAGGTGAATTGAAGGGACTCTGTCCTACATAAATATTCTGGAAAGTATAGGCCATCAGCAGATGCTTGTGCCTGAAGAATTTTTTTGCATAATTCCAGTTGGAAATGAAGACTTTCAGTCTTATTAGAAGACCGATATTCTGGAAATTGACAAGCTGGAAGAGATGATAGAAATTACGGTCTATCAGCTTTTTCATTCCGAGTTTGAAGATCTCATATCCTTTTAAAACATATTTTTCTGCTTTCTCAAAACTGCCCTGTTCAATTTTTTCCAGCTGTGACCTCATTTTTTCCTTATCGGATGTAAATGACAGGCTGCTGCCATCATCAAAATGTATTTTATAAAGTTCATTAAGAGGAAAGATATCGGCATTCTCTTCAAGCT
>CAZOZU010000379.1:0-2725 GCA_964584355.1 uncultured Rikenellaceae bacterium | reverse complement strand
ATTTTTTCCTGGATCGGATCGGAAAGCATACAACCCTCATAGAGCAGTGTTCCTTTTCCAAAGTTGTTGATAGTTACAGCCGGATAATTACCGAAAAACCAGTGGTCATAAGATGCCAGTGGTCTTGCTGTTTCAGAAATGATATATTCAGCCCAGGTACTTACCTTATTGTTTTCTTCTCCAACACCAAACGGATCATCTTTAAGGCTCATTTCTCTGAAATTGGTAAATTCCTGGTAGTAAAAGCCACATGCTTCTCTCATCGGACCAGGAGCCGTTTCAGTCCTGACCATTGAATTTTCATCACAGAATCCACTTTTAAACTGCATGATTACATGACCTCCGTTTTTAACGTATGTGTTTATCTTCTGCAATAAATCATAACCGGCAATATAAAGTGAAGGGATAATTACCAGGTCATATTTTTCAAACTGATGATTTTCGGGAAAAATAAAATCTACACCTATGTTATTCTGGTAAAGAATCTTATGAAACTGCCCAACCAGGTTATTCCTGTAGAAATCGTTATTTTCACTTTCCCATGCGCTGCCACCCTGGTTAAAAGGCATGATATTAATACCATCGTTGGAATCGTGACTGAAAAGAATAGCCACCTTATTTTCTTTCTTCAGGTTTACCAGCTTCTTCCCGATTCGTTGCAGTTCGTGAGCTGTTTTCGTAACTTCTTCATATGCCCGGTTGGGTTGCAGATCGTGAGAAAGCACTCCTTTCCAGTAGGTTTCCTGACCATAATGAATAGAGTGCCAGTGCCAGTATTCAACCATATTGGCACCAGAGCCCAGATGAGCATATACATTCTGGCGCATCTGTCCCGGATACGGTGGTTGCTGAATACGCGAATTCCAGCCTATTGTTTGTGCATTTGTCTCTGTCACCAGGTAATTTTTATGTTTTACCGAACGGAAATAATCCCCTGCAAAGGCAATTTCGTTTCCTGTCAGATCATCCTGCTGCCCATGGTAAACATTTACAGCCATGATATCCATCAGATTAGCACTTTCATGCTGATCGATATCCTGAACGGAGGGCATAAAACAGTGCATAATAAACTGGTCATCACGTTTATATTCACTTACAATTGCCGACTGCCATTTTAAAAAATCAGCAACTGCCTTCCTGTTGAACCTTTCCCATTCCAGCTTGTAGCCGGTGTTGGTTATACCATCACGTGGGGCAAGCTCTTCCCAGCTGTCAATGGTCATACCCCAGTAATTAAGGCCCCATATCTTGTTCAGGCTTTGCGGCGATCCGAATTTCTTCTTAAGATAGTTCACAAAACTGACCTGGAAATCGTAGTTATTCACATCACGCGAGGTTGTTTCATTATCCACCTGGTAGCCTATGATGCCCGGGTGCTGTGCATAATGTTCCATCATCTTCCGGATGATACGTTCCGAATAGAATAAATAGGTTGGATTGGTAATATCCATATTCTGCCTTATGCCGTAATAGGCCTTCCCTCCTCCCTGGTATGTAAGTAAAACCTCAGGATGTTTGTGCCATAACCAGGCCGGTATAGAGTAAGTGGGAGTTCCAAGAATCACCTTAATTCCAACCTCATACATCTTATCGATAATCCTGTCCATCCATTCAAATTCAAATTCTCCTTCCCGGGATTCGAAGAGGCTCCATGTAGATTCACCGACACGAACCACAGTGATTCCCGCATCTTTCATTAACCTGATATCTTCATCAAGCCTTTCGTAAGGCATATACTCATGATAATATGCTACCCCATATAAAATATTTTCAAATTTTACGGGCTGTCCCGGAGTCATCTGTGTATAAAACAGGATGACTGCCGGCAGAATGAAACGAATGTATTTCATAGTCTTGGGTTTTCAGGTTCAATAATAAAGCAGGTTAATAGTATAAAAATAGGAATGAAAAATGAATATCCGAAATGATGAATTATTGACATTCCCGGCATAGTCTAGACTTCTTTTGTCCTGAAAGAGGTTGACGCTTCATTTGAATATTATTCCTGAATGGTAAATTCTCAAAAACAGAAGAAACACCTTAGTTGTAATAAGATTAATCCTTGCTCCCTTTAAAATACCCCGGATACCCGTAATAATAAAACGAAAGGTTCTGGATATTAAATTTACCACTTACAGTATCGTTATAACGGACATATGTACCAACGATACTTGTGTTATTATCAAACATATCCTGTATCGATCTGATGTAAGATTCATGCAAATAGGCACTGAATTTCCTGGCATTTTTATTATAAACCAGAGTGTTGTTTACTGGCAGTGCCAGACTATCAGGATACCTGGTAAGACGTCCTACATACTCATTTGAGTCCCTGTCAATGCCTTTAATTATAATAAAGGTATCTTCTTTATTACAAGCCTCAATTGTCAGGTCATTCTTTTTCCAGTTCCATGAGGAAAGAGATTCCATGGCACAATACTTTTCAATTAGAAGAAGTCCTTAATTGAATACCTGATACTTCTTGGATATCCAAAAATACAGGTCACTTTGAATGTTTATGGGAAGAATAATGATTCCCTGATAATAAATCAATCTTTCGTCCATTAATTACAAGGCATATTAATACTGATGAAATGCTTGAGAAATAAATCTCAACACTTCCGGCAAAGCTGTCCGCCAGTAAGTCCATGTGTGTCCACCGTCCCTGATACGGAATTCATGAGGAATTTCTCTCTTTCGCATTGCTATATGCAATAACGAATTC
>CAZOZU010000378.1:0-2726 GCA_964584355.1 uncultured Rikenellaceae bacterium | reverse complement strand
TGATGCAGTCATTACCTTCGATGGATGTTGATATAGATGGAAATATTAAATACAGGGGAAGCGATAAGGTTATGATTTTGTTGAACGGTAAAAGATCAGAACTTATCAGATCAATTAATCAGATACCTGCTGATCAGATTAATAGAATAGAAATTATTAATAATCCTTCTGCAAAATACGATGCTGAAGGAATGTCAGGAATTATTAACATAGTATTGAAATCAGGAAGTAAAGGAAAAAATAAGACAACACTCATGTTAAATGGTGGCTTTCCTTTGACCTTAGGAGGCAATTCCGGTTATTCCGGAACTTTCGGGAAAATCCGCTTTTTCATTAATGGTGGAATTAACTACAATACAAAATACCAGATAAAAGAACATTTAAGGGATAATTATGAAGATCCTGATGCTTTAAATTACTACCAGTACGACAGGCAGGATGTAAATATGGCCAATGCAATTATTAATTCAAATTTTGAATATTTAATTAATGGAAACCAGCAAATTGGAATATCGCTTATCGGATCAAAAAATTTCAATACCGCTTTCAGGGAAATATTTTATGAGACCGAAAACAATACAGAACAAACAATATCTGAATCAGTGAAGGAAATCGATATTGATCTTAATAATTCCGCAATAGATGGTAATTTAATGCTGTTGATGAAAATAATTACAGGTTCAGCCAGTCAAATACCAGGAAGATTGAATCCCGTTATTTTATACTGAGCTTTTATTATAACATTGACGGGAAAAAACAACAAAAGCAAGGTAAAAAAGAGGATTTCTTTTTAGATGATTTTGATAAATAGAATATATGATTGTTCCAATCCTTACCAGCCCGAACCCAAACCACGACCGTAACCTCTGCCGTAGCCACTACCGTAACCTCTGCCAAAACCAAATCCGCCTCCACAGGGTCTCAGGCCCCTGCCAAGGCCTCTGTTAAATCCGTAACCTTGTCCTGCAAATCCCATTCCCCAGCCAACACCTCTTAACTGGCCTCTTCCATATCTGGGTCTTCCATAATAATAACTATCTTTTGTCAGCCATTCTTTCTGGTCCTTTGTAAGTAATTTAAGAACATTTTTCCTGTAAGAATATGCAAGATCCTGCGATTCTTTAATGATTTCGTTCTGCTTATCCAAATCCTTTTCAAGCCAGAGTGCTCCACTGAGTGAATCCATTAATAACCAATTTCTTTCAGCAAGTATACTGATCTCATTCCTCTGTTTTTCAGTCAGGTCAGGTATATCCGGGTAATATCCACCAATATTTCTTCTGCCCAAACCATACTGGCCACTAAGTGTGATACTTCCAGCTAAGAAAATTATCACTATCAAACCTCCGATTTTATTTATGGGTTTCATCATTACTGATTTTTAATTACTATTCAATATTTAAGATTGACTCTTTATAGTTATCTTCATTCTTTTTTTCCAATGATTTATTACAAAGTTAATAATTATCTTTCAGGATAATATTCCAGAATCACTATAAATACAATTATGGTGTCTTTCAAACCAGTTTCTACTATTGTTATATCTGTATTTATTTGTTCTTGTTACTTTCCGATACAGAAATTCTTAAAGATATTTCCCAGTATCTCATCAGTTGTAATCTCACCGGTTATCTCTCCCAGATAATGGATAGCATGTCGGATATCAATAGCAATAAGATCCTCCTCTAAATTATTCTCCAATCCCTCTTTTACTCTTTCAAGACTATCAATTACTTGAGATAGCGCATCATAATGTCTTATATTAGTGATAATTACGCTTTCCGAGACTAGTTTATCACTTTCAATAGTCTTGCTTATAGTTACCCTGAGTTCATCAAGTCCTTCGCCGGTTTTTGCTGAGATGAAGAGCATTGATTCATTTTCATGCAGTGATATACCAGAATTGAATTCATTTCGCTTTTCCGATATATCAGTATCTATCTTGTTTATCAGGATGAATAGTTGTTTATCCTTATCTGTAATCTGGCTGCGGAGAGTATCCAGTATACCGTTTAGAGCAGTGACTCCTTCGTTCACATCGGCAACAAGCAGGATAAGTGAAGCAGCAGTTATCTTTTCATGTGTCTTCTTTATTCCTATATTCTCGATGATGTCGCTTGTGTCTCTCAATCCCGCTGTATCAATAAACCGGTACTGAATTCCATCAATTACCGTTATATCTTCAATTGAATCCCTTGTTGTACCCGGGATCTCCGTAACAATTGCCTTTTCTTCTTTAAGAAGGTTATTCAGGAGAGTCGATTTTCCTGTATTTGGGTTTCCCACTATTGCAACAGGCACACCGTTTTTAATCACATTACCAAGGCTGAAAGAAGAAGTGAGTTCCCTTGCTACTGATATGACTTTTTCAACAATTTCCAGTAACCTTGTTCTATCAGCAAATTCAACATCCTCCTCCCCGAAATCGAGTTCAAGCTCGATTAATGATGCAAAATGAATAAGGTCGGCTCTGAGTATCCTTATTTCATCTGAGAATTCTCCTCGTATCTGACTGACAGCAACTTTATGTGCTGCTGCAGATTCTGATGCTATGAGATCTGCTACAGCTTCAGCCTGCGACAGATCCATTTTTCCGTTAAGGAAGGCACGCATGGTGAATTCACCGGGATTTGCAGGCACTGCACCATTTTTTATCAGGAGCTCGAGTATCTTTTGCTGAATATACCTGGAAGCATGGCATGAAATCTCAATGGAATCTTCACCGG
>CAZOZU010000377.1:0-2740 GCA_964584355.1 uncultured Rikenellaceae bacterium | reverse complement strand
TCTATTCAGTTGGCCTTTCCGACCTTTCGGATGATGAGATACTTAACAGGTTTATTAATGCAGAGTTACCTGGAAAAGTATATCAGGATTTCTATGCATTTCTGGAAATCTCAAGAAATCATCCTATTGCCGTAAGATCATCAAGCAAGCTGGAAGACTCACAATATCAGCCATTTGCGGGAGTGTATTCGACCTATATGATACCCAGACTTTCAGATAATAAGGAGATGGTGAAGATACTCTCCGATGCAATAAAAGAGGTCTATGCATCTGTTTACTACAAAGCCAGTAAAGCCTATATGATGGCAACATCAAATGTGATTGATGAGGAAAGAATGGGTATTGTTTTGCAGGAGGTGTGTGGTAACAGGCATGGTGATATGTTCTATCCGACCCTGTCGGGTGTTGCCCAGTCAATTAACTATTATCCGATAGGATCTGAGAAAGTTGAAGATGGTATAGCTCATGTTGCATTTGGACTTGGCAAGCTGATTGTTGAAGGAGGTATCTCATTACGCTTTTGCCCGAAAGTACCAAAGAAAATACTTCAGTTATCATCACCTGAGTCTGCACTCAGGGATACCCAGAAAGAATTCCGGGCTCTGGATCTCAATGTTGAAAGTTTTGTGCCTTCTACCGATGACGGAGTAAACATTCCGCGGATTGATATTAAAGATGCTAATAATGATAGAGCAATGAAGCTGATAGCTTCAACTTATGATTATGAAAATAATATGCTTCACGATGGTATAATTCGTCCAGGTAAAAGAGTTATAACCTTTTCCAGCATACTGCAGCATGCAACCTTCCCTCTGGCTGAGATACTTAAAACACTTCTTGAGCTTGGGCAGAAGGAGATGAATAATCCTATTGAGATAGAATTTGCTGCTAATATGGAAACACCTCCCGGAACGCCAAAGATCTTTAACTTTTTACAGATAAGACCAATAGTCCACTCTGACGAGACTAATAGTATCAATCTTGACAATATAAAGGCAGAGGATACAATAATTTTCTCAGAATCAGCATTAGGACACGGTGTTTTCAAAGGGATTCATGATCTGGTATATATAAAACCGGAAACCTTTAATGCTGCTATGAATAAAACCATTGCTGAATTAATCGAAACCATAAATGCCAGGTTTGTGAATGAGTCAAAGTGTTATGTGCTTATAGGTCCGGGGCGATGGGGTTCAAAAGACCCATGGCTCGGGATACCTGTTAAATGGACCCAGATATCTGCCGCAAGGATAATTATTGAATCAGGCCTGGAAAATTACCGCATCGATCCTAGTCAGGGTACACATTTCTTTCAGAACCTTACTTCGTTCAGAGTGGGGTATTTCACTATTAATCCATACATAAATGAGGGTTTCTATGATGTTGAATATCTGAATAGTATGAAACCTGTATATGAAGATGAGTATATAAGGCATGTATACTTCGGAAAGCCCCTCGAAATAATGATTGATGGTAAAAAGCATAAAGGGGCGATTATGAAGGCTATAAACTGAAAACTCATTATCTTCAGAACACAGCTGCTTCGGTTACGACATCCTTATTTATTTTTTTTATTAATCCCTGCAGAACATTTCCGGGACCTACTTCGGTGAATGATGTGGCACCGTCGGTTATCATGTTTTTTATGAGCTGTGTCCACAGGACCGGCGAAGTAAGCTGGGCAACAAGATTATTTTTAATAACGTCAGGATCAATGGTAGAATGAGCTGTGACATTCTGATAAACAGGACATATAGGCACATTGAAATTTGTTTTTCTTATTGCTTCCTCCAGCTCACTTCTTGCTGGTTCCATAAAAGGAGAATGAAAAGCTCCGCTAACAGCTAAACGGATGGCAAGCCTGACTCCCTTTTCCCTGAGTATTTCAACAGCCCTGTCAATTCCTTTATTTGATCCTGAAATTACTATTTGTCCAGGACTATTGTAATTGGCAGGGACCACAATATCATCTATTGAAGCACATACATCCTCAACCATATTATCATCGGCACCAATGACAGCTGCCATGGCAGAAGGAGCTAGTTCACAGGCTTTTTGCATAGCTGTGGCTCTCTTTGATACAAGGATCAGTCCATCTTCAAATGAAAGCGATTTACTGGCAGTAAGAGCAGAAAATTCTCCGAGCGAATGTCCTGAAACCATATTTGGTTTAAGTGAATCTTCCAGAACCGAGGCAAGTATTGTTGAGTGCAGGAATATTGCCGGCTGCGTAACCCGGGTCTGTTTCAGGTCTTCATCAGTGCCTTTAAACATAAGATCAGTTATCCGGAAATCAAGTATCCTGTTGGCAGTCTCGAACATCTCTTTTGCACGGGAAGACCTTTCATAAAACTCCCTACCCATTCCCGGAAATTGTGCTCCCTGTCCGGGGAAAACATATGCCTTCATTATTGGTATTAATAAGGTGTATAAAAATTGAACACTATAACAGATGGATTATCAGTGTAGCTTGGATCCAATAAGATGAATGAACTCTTCACGTGTATTCATATTCTCAAGGAATATACCGGTAAATGCCGATGTTGTTGTTACAGAGTTTTGTTTCTGCACACCACGTATCTGCATGCACATATGTTGTGCTTCGATAACTACGGCAACTCCCAGTGGTTTTAGGGTATCCTGTATGCAGTTCCTTATCTGTGTGGTGAGTCGTTCCTGTACCTGCAGTCTTCTTGAATAAGCCTCTACAACACGTGCTATTTTACTCAGTCCTGTTATA
>CAZOZU010000376.1:0-2749 GCA_964584355.1 uncultured Rikenellaceae bacterium | reverse complement strand
GCTCTCCCTGGAAATTGTATTTTGAGAAAAATTTATCACCAAGGCTAAAAGCCGAAATAAAATCATTTGGGGGAACAACCCATACTACTGAAGTATTATTCCTTACAAAAAGTATTAACTGATTATTATATATATCGTACTTCATTTCAATCCCTTTATATTCTTTACCTCTAAAGGTCAAGGAGCCTTTATAAAGTTTATCTTCCATGAAAAACTGGTGACCAATCTTATTGTGGTATTCATCTTCATAAAAAATGCCGTTTACCAATAGTTGGTCAAATCCATATTCGTCTATTATAGATTTGTATAATTTATTGTAATCATTTCTGACATCATGAGATTGTGCCTGGGCAAAGACAGAGACCTGGAAGGACAGAACGAATAATAAAAGAACCGAAAAATATTTCATGGAACCCTGATCGCTAATGTATTATTAATAAGGTAAATATAATTATTGTTTGATTGATTTTTCTTACATGCAAAACATAGCATTGATATGATTATGATAATAAAGACCTTTTGCATATGATGAATTTTCAAAGGCTGGTAGTAATATATATCGCAAAAATCATTCCATACCATTCTACAGAAATTGCAATTTAAAAATTATTGTTAACAAAAGTTTTTATTTAAATATCTGCAGGTTCTTTTTTGGAGTTCCAATTATCAAAACCGGATTGTCAGTCACATAACATTTTAAAAATTTATTAGCCTAAAAACAGGTAAAATGTTATTGCCTGGCAATTATCAGCTTCGGAAAACATCCTTCGGGGGCGTTGACTATATCAAATTTACAAGTTTTCTGTAATACAAGTCAAATTTATTTTTGGTAACAAGCTTATAGTCAAATAATCTTGTTTCTTATGTCTTGTTAGTTTTGTCTTTAATATTACCCACCCCTCGCCCTCCGCTATCGCGGAGCAGGCTTCCGCTGACGCGGAATCTCCACTGCGTTCCGATCTCCCAGGAGGGGATTTTTGAGTTTTCAACTTTTATCTTTTGCCTTTTGTCTTTTATCTTTAATACTTATCTTAGTCAATCAAATTTCTTCTATGGCCCTAAACTATATTTGGATCGCCTTCTTTCTCATCGGATTCCTGGTAGCTCTTGGAAAACTTCTGTTTACAGGTAATACACAGATATTCAACGATCTCGTAAATGCTGTCTTCGATAATGCAAAGACAGGATTCGAAATATCACTCGGTCTTACCGGTGCTTTGACACTCTGGATGGGATTACTCAAAGTAGGAGAGAAGGGTGGTGTTGTGAAGATCCTCGGCAGGGCAATGGGACCTCTGTTTGAAAGACTATTTCCGGGATTACCCAAAGGACATCCTGCATATGGATCAATAACACTCAATATCGCAGCAAATATGCTGAACCTCGATAATGCCGCAACACCTGTAGGTCTTCAGGCCATGAAAGAGATGCAGGAAGAGAATACTGATAAGGAGTCTGCCTCCAATGCACAAATCATGTTTCTTGTTCTTAATGCTTCAGGTCTCACTGTCATCCCGGTAAGTGTCATTGTTTACAGGATGCAACTTGGAGCTGCCAATCCGGCCGATATTTTTATACCTATCCTGATATCGACTTTTTTCGCAACAATAGCAGGTCTGATAGGTGTTGCCGTTATGCAGAAAATTAATCTTTTCGATAAGGTGGTACTTGCATATCTTGGCGGACTGACAGCGATTATCGTGGGTATAATATTCTATTTCAGCAGCCTGCCAAAAGAACAGGTGTCAACTGTTTCAACATTAGCAGCTAATTTTATATTGATACTTGTAATAACCACATTTATTGTTCTTGCACTGGTAAAAAAGGTCAATGTGTATAATGCCTTTATTGAAGGAGCAAAAGAAGGATTTACAATTGCAATAAAGATCATCCCCTTTCTTGTAGCTATCCTGGTGGCAATAGGTATATTCAGGGCATCGGGTGCCATGGATTTTATCATTTCCGGAATTACCGCATTCATTGCATGGCTTGGTCTCGACACACAATTTACGGGAGCTCTGCCGGTGGCAATTATGAAACCTCTTAGCGGCAGCGGTGCCAGAGGATTGATGGTGGATGCCATGACTAACTATGGGCCTGATTCATTTATCGGACGTCTGGCATGTACAATGCAGGGAACTACCGATACGACATTTTATATAATAGCTTTATATTTTGGATCGGTTGGTATAAAAAATACCAGGTATGCCGTAGGTTGCAGCTTGCTTGCCGACCTAATAGGATTGGTAACAGCCATATTTGTGGCATACTTGTTCTTCGGTTAAGTGTATTTTAACCGCAGAGCACACAAAGTGTTTGCAAAGAGCGCAAAGTAATATTTTATGAACTTGATAACTGTTTCCATACTGGTTGCAGTCAGTATAATTGCAATCATTCTTCTTACATCGAAGCTTAAGCTGAAAGCCTTTGTCGCTCTTTTCCTGGTGTCGGTATTCCTGGCTTTCACGACATTACCCCCCGACACAATTGTAAGTACAATAAAAGAGGGTTTCGGCAGTACCATGGCTTCAATAGGGTTCCTGATAATCTTCGGGGCTATGATAGGGATCATTCTTGATAAGACCAGGGCTACTATAAGTATTGCAAATTATGTTCTTTCAAAAACCGGAATAAACAGGAGTGCACAGGCATTGGGGATAACAGGATTTATCACAGGACTGACAATATTTTGTGATTCGGGATTTATTATTCTTAGTGGACTGGCAAAATCATTCAGCTTCCGGTCAAA
>CAZOZU010000375.1:0-2760 GCA_964584355.1 uncultured Rikenellaceae bacterium | reverse complement strand
AACACCATCATACCGTCACACCATCACACCATCATACCGTCGCACCGTCATTTCAGCCACTTCTCAACTGCTTCAGGACTCAATCCCGGGAGACCAAGTTTATTTTTTTTGTTGTATCCATTAAGGTCGTTTGCAAGTTTACCGGGCTTCTCAATTTCTTTGAGCTTTTCAACTGAATCATATCCCAGTGCCACCAATGGTTTCACCCATTCTTCGGGAATCCCTAATTCAAATAATTCTGCCCTTTGCTCTGAACCCTGTGCCCTGTGCCCGTCCTCAGGACGCATTTGTGGGAAAAAGAGCACATCCTGTATTGAAGGCTGATCTGTCAGAAGCATCACAAGCCTGTCGATACCCATACCCATTCCTGATGTCGGAGGCATACCCACCTCAAGGGCTTTTACAAAATCCTGATCAATAAACATTGCTTCATCATCACCTTTTTCGGATAGTTTAAGCTGCTCTTTGAATCTTTCCATCTGGTCAACAGGGTCATTTAGTTCGGAATAAGCATTGGCGATCTCCCTGCAATTAATATAAAGCTCAAATCTTTCTGTCAGCCCCGGTTTACTCCTGTGCATCTTTGTGAGAGGAGAAGTCTCTATAGGATAGTCGATTATGAATGTCGGTTGAACAAGCGTATGTTCGCATTTTTCACGAAAGATTTCATCAATAAGCTTCCCCTTGCCCATAGTGGGATCATGCTCGATATCATATTTGTCACATACTTTACGTAATTCCTCTTCATCCATTCCTGTAATATCCACACCTGTATTTTCCCTGATTGAGTCAAGCATACTTATTCGCTTATATGGAGGATTCAGGTTGATTACTTTATTATTATAAGTAATTTCAGTCGTTCCATGCAGATCCATTACAGCCTTTTTTATAATTTCCTCTGTGAAGGTCATCATCCAGTTATAATCTTTATAAGCGATATATATCTCCATGATAGTGAACTCGGGATTATGTGTCCGGTCCATTCCTTCATTGCGAAAATCCTTTGAGAATTCATAGACGCCTTCATATCCTCCCACAATAAGTCTTTTCAGATAAAGTTCGTTGGCTATCCTGAGGTAAAGCGGGATATCAAGTGTATTATGATGGGTGATGAATGGCCTGGCTGCCGCTCCTCCCGGTATAGGCTGCAGGATAGGTGTTTCAACTTCAAGGTATCCCATGGAATTGAATAACTCACGCATTGAATCCACAATCTTTGTCCTTTTACAGAAGACCTCACGTACCTGAGGATTTACTATGAGGTCTATATAACGTTGGCGATAGCGTATATCGTGATCTGTTACAGCATCATAAAGTACTCCCTCTTTCTCTTTTACAATAGGCAGCGGATGAAGCGATTTACAAAGGATTGTAAATTCTTTAACATATACAGTGGTTTCTCCCATCTGGGTTTTGAAAACATGTCCTTTAATGCCTATAATATCGCCGATATCAAGAAGATGCTTGAAAACGGTGTTATACATTGTTTTATCTTCTCCCGGACAAATGTCATCACGGCGGAGATAGATCTGGATCCTTCCGGACGAATCCATAAGTTCAGCAAAAGATGCATTGCCCATGATCCTCCTGCTCATTATCCGCCCGGCGAGACATACATCCTGGAAATTTTTCTTTTCAGGTTCAAAATCAGCCAATATCTCTTTTGCAAAAACATTGGTTTTATATTCGGCAGCAGGATAAGGATCAATCCCAAGTTTCCTTAGATCATCGAGTGATTTCCTTCTTATCTGTTCCTGTTCACTGAGTTCCGGATTATTCATGGCGGATTAACAATTTGTGCAAATATATGAAAATTCATGCTTAAGGCATCAGCCCCTGAGAGCCTTGATACTGGCATCAAATTTTTCACGCAGGAGTTTTGTTACAGGGCCGGGAATCCCTTTCCCGACAGGTTTATTATCTATTGAAATAACCGGAGCTATTTCAAATGAAGTGTTCGTTACAAATGCCTCTGATATATCATTTATGCGGTTTGCCGGCACAGGTGTTTCATTTACAGTTATCCCTGCTTCACGGGCCAGGTGAAGAACATTTTTTCTGGTAATTCCGGCAAGTACTCTCTCTGATTCTGGATGTGTCCAGAGTATATCATCAATTACAAAGAATACATTGGAATGGGCACACTCCGTTATTATGTTATCACGTATAAAAATGCATTCAAGCGATCCACATTCCGTGGCTTCCTGAAAGCTCAGGATATTGGGTAAAAGTGAAACCGATTTGATATCGCACCTGGCCCATCTTGTATCTTCAAGTAGTATTGTATGAATACCTTTAGCAATCAAGTCTTTCTCAGGATTAAATGACCGGGCGAAAGCATAAACGGTAGGAGCAATACCGGGTGAAGGGAATGCATGTGAACGTTTGGAGGCACCTCTGGTAACCTGTAAATAGACAAATACAGGAAGATTATCCAGGTTATTACATGTAATAAGTTCCTGTGCTACAGAAGGAAACGAATCCACCTCAGGCCATTCCAATCGTATTTCCCTCATGCTTCTTTTCAATCTTGCCATATGTCCTTCCATATCATAAAAAAATCCCTCGTACCATCTTGTTACTTCATAAACACCATCTGCAAAGAGAAATCCGCGATCGTCAGGACTGATATGGATTTGTTCATGAGGAAGAAAATCGCCGTTAAAATATGCTGTTTCCATAATAATTTCGTTTTGCCCCCCATCCCCCCTAAAGGGGGGCTGTAAACCCATTTTCAAAGCATAATTCTGGATGGGTCTC
>CAZOZU010000374.1:0-2765 GCA_964584355.1 uncultured Rikenellaceae bacterium | reverse complement strand
TTCGCTGTCAATATAGAATCTCTCCTTATTTTTTATGGCTTTTACCCGTGGATTCTCTTCCATAGGTATAAGAATTTCGGGATCATTTTCTTCCATTCTTTCTACTGACCTGTTTGAAAACATCATTCTGCCTATGGCATCCTGATCACTTTTCAGATCTAACCTGGGTGAAATCTTGTCATCAGTTGCAAGTTGCAGGATATGGGTAACTAGCCGGGAGGTGTCACTCTTTATATTATCCAGTATTTCCTGTTTTACTATTCCTGCTTTAATAAGAGAATCGCTGAATGAAATTATCGAATCCTCATTTTGCCATGCCTCTATCTCTTCTTTCGATCTGTAAGATGATGCATCTGAAGGAGAATGACCACTGATCCTGTATGTGAGTGTATCGAGAAGCACAGGACCTTTCTTTTCCTCAAGTATCTTCCTCTTACGTTTAAATGCATCAATAACAGCCAATGGATTATATCCGTCGATCCGCTCTGCATGCATCATCTCAGGATTTACGCCTGCTCCGATACGGGCCAGAATATCATAGCCCATGGTTTCACCCAGAGTCTGGCCGCCCATACCATAAAGATTATTCATGAAATTGAATATAAGTGGCAAACCTCCTTTGTAATCACCCTCCCATAGTGTTTTATACTGGTCCATAGTTGCAAAACAGATGCCCTCCCAAACAGGACCACAACCCATGGATGCATCTCCGATATTACACACCACAATGCCAGGCTTCCTGTTTATCTTCTTATAAAGAGCTGCACCTACCGATATATCTCCTGAACCTCCTACAATGGCATTATTGGGATAAATGCCAAAAGGAGTAAAAAATGCATGCATGGAACCTCCCAGACCTTTGTTGAATCCATTCTCCCTTGCAAAAATTTCGGTTAGAGCCCCATACAGCAAAAAATGAATTGCCAGTTCACTTGTATCTCCACTAAATCCATTTTCAACTGTTTTAAGCGTTCCTCCACCAATGTAATTGCTCATTATTGTATAGAGATCCTTCTCTTCAAGTTTGTTAATTGCAGATAATCCCTTTGCCAGTATCTCACCATGACTTCGGTGCGATCCGAAAATAAAATCCTCAATACTCAGAGTATAAGCCATACCTACTGCGGAAGCTTCCTGTCCTATGGAGAGGTGAGCAGGCCCTGGATGATTATAAGTTATTCCGTTATATTCATTTTTTGTTTTTATAAGATTTAACATGGATTCGAATTCTCGTATGATAACCATATCACGGAAGATCCTTATAAAATCCTCGGTATCGAAATTCTTTTTCTCTTCATTAATAGTCCTATTGTATTGATTTACAGGTATTTTACCGAACTCAATAAATTGTGGTCTGCGTAAAACCTTTGGATCGATGTTTTGTATTTTTGGCATGGGTTAATGGTGTAATGGTTTAGTGGTGAAATCTCTCTATTTCTTCCTTCACTTCTCTTAAGAAGAGTGTTGCCGGTCCGCCGTCAACTGCCCTGTGGTCATATGTCAGTGATAATCCTATATGGGGGACAAAGCCAAATGTGTTATTTCCGAGGTCGACAGGTCTGTCGGTAATTGTACATACACCCAGTATCGCCACCTGGGGAAGGTTAATAACAGGCGTAAACATCTCCACACCATAGTTACCAAGATTTGATACTGTGAATGATGCTTCAGTACTTTTAATAAGTTCAGGATTTATGTTTCCCTTGCGGCAGGCATCAGCAGCTGATTTTAGTTCAGCTGATAATTGTATAAGATTCATTTTATCAGCATTTTTTACAACCGGCACCATAAGGCCACGGGGCGTATCAACAGCAAAACCAAGGTGTGTACTGTTGAATATCCTGATGGTATCATCCATAAAGTGACTGTTTAATTCCCGGAATTTTCCAAGAGCCCTTATGACACACCAGCATATCATATCATTAAGTGTTATATCGGGTTTTCCTGCACCTTGTGTCAGTTCCTCTTTTATTTTGCGTCTGGCACTCAGAAGTTGTCGTACATCAGCGCTCATATGATGAGTCAGTTGAGCTGTATTCTGCAGCGAATCATACATGGCCCTGGCGATCATTTTTCGGATATTACTGAGAGGCTGATCTTTATATTCTGTTTCTTGCGGAGTTTTGGTTTTCTGAGATGATACTTTTCCTGCTATGATATCTTCAATGTCACTTAAAATAATTCTCTGGTTTGGTCCCGATCCCTTAAGACTTTTATAGTCAACACCTTTCTCTTCGGCCAGACGTTTTGCTCTGGGTGATATTCTTATCCTGTTGTCTTCCTGATAAGGAGAAGTCAATATTTCCTCTTTAACTTGTTGAGAATATTGTTCTGTTTTGTTCTCCTGGATATTTTCATTTTGAGGAGATTTTGTTTCATTTCCCGGGTAAAACGGTTTAATATCTTCACCGGGATTTCCTATGACAGCGACGTTTATCAGTACAGGCACTTCAGCGCCTTCATCGAAGAATGTTTCAAGAAGTATACCTTCGGCTGGTGCTTCCATTTCGAATGCAGCCTTGTCGGTCTCATATGAGAAAAGAAGATCTCCCTTGGCAACCTTGTCTCCCGGAGCTTTAAACCACCGGGTAATTATGCAGGCCTCGACAGATTGTCCTTGTTTCGGCATTATTATGGGGATGGCCATATTAATTATTGTTTGTGTTTTATTTGCTTAACTTGTAATTATAAGTAAATTAAAGTATTAAGTGAATGTTATTTATATTATTAAAGATGGTATTTTCTTTTTGTTACCTGATACAGCC
>CAZOZU010000373.1:0-2790 GCA_964584355.1 uncultured Rikenellaceae bacterium | reverse complement strand
GACAACTCCAAAAGTATTATACAGGCCCTGATACCCCTTAATCCATCTGCCGATAGCTGCACCTTTGTAATCTCAATTAACTCTGAACCCGACACACTGATTTTTTGGTACAACTCATTTGCTCACCTTATATCAAAAGAGTGTGGATACACATATTTCCATACCCTTGATTCATTGATAACAACCACTAATGCAATCGACACGGTAATAATCAACAACATGTATATAACAACTAACAATGCAGAAAATATCCGCATATATTATTAGTATACTGTTTGTTCTGAATTTCTGGAATCCTGAGGCAGAAGCACAAAATCAGCCGCCTGATACTGTTATTGTACCGCTTAAGATAAGAGTCGGGGTCGATATAGCAGGACCTGCTATTTATCTTTTTGATAATAATAACCTGAACACTGAAGGATATATTTCTGTTGACCTGAATGCTAAAACCGGGATCTTTCTTGGAGCAGGATACTCCAATTACAAATATTCACAATATAATTATGAATACCTGAGTAATGGGTATTTTTTAAAGGCCGGGGTGGATTTCAACATTCTTAAACCAGAGACTTCAATGGGTAAATATTGGGCCGGTATTGGATTACACTATGGCTTGAGCGCATTTACAAGTGAGATACCATCTTTTGAACATGATTCATACTGGGGTACAACAATAACTTCAATCCCTTCCGAATCAAACATAGGTCACTATTTCGAGGTTACACCCGGTTTCAGGGCAGAGATCTTCAATAATTTCAGTATGGGGTGGTCGGTGAATCTGAGAAAGCTTCTGTTTAGCGGAACCGGAAAAGATCTGCGTCCGATTTATTTACCCGGTTATGGTACAGGAGATGAGACCGTTAGCTATGGGATTAACTATTTCCTGAGCTGGAGTATACCTTATAAGAAAATCAAAGTACAGGTCAAACAGGAGGAACCTGCTGAGACTGAAGAAACAGAAGAGAGTGAATAAATTTATACTATAGAATCTATCGGATCATCCTTTTCTCCTGCTGAAAATCCACAATCCCATATATGTCAGGAATCCGTTAACAAGAATCATTTCAAATCCGAATTTATACCCGCTGAACAGCTGTTCAGAAAAAATACTCAGAAAAATGCATATTACAGGAGACAATACAGCTATCCAGGGTGTCATTCTGTCATTTGCTTTTCTCTTTGTAAAGAGCCCAAATGTATATAGCCCCAAAAGAGGGCCATAGGTATAGCCTGCTATCGTGAATAATTCATCAATAACTGCTTCGTTGGTCACTGTACTGAATATCAGAATACTGATAAAGAAAATGATAGCAACGGAGAGGTGAACTCCATATCTTATCCTTGTGACATTTTTGTCAGTAATATTTCTAAGACGATCCAATCCAAGGAAATCGATGCTGACTGAAGTGGTAAGTGAAGTAAGTGCTCCATCGGCACTTGGAAAAGCTGCTGAAATAAGTCCTATTATAAATACCAGTCCGGCTACCGGCCCCATATAATTTATGGCTGCTGTCGGGAAGAGATCATCCGAGGCATCAACGTTGATACCTTTGCTCATGGAATAGATTACCAGAAAGGCTCCCAGAAAAAGGAACAAAAGATTCACAAAGACGAGTATACCGCTGAAAGTAAACATGTTCTTTTGTGCCTCCTTGATATTCTTACAACTGAGGTTCTTTTGCATCATTTCCTGATCAAGACCTGTCATGGTTATTGTTATGAACATTCCTGAGAAAAACTGCTTCAAAAAGAATCTTTCATGATGCCAGTCTGTAACAAACATTCTCGACATATCGCTTTGTGTAATCTCTTTAAACATTTGTACAACAGGTTCCCCAAGTCCTTTGCTTATATATATAATCGACAGTACTACAGCAAGAAGCATAAATGTTGTTTGTAATGTATCGGTCCAGACAATGGTTCTGATACCCCCTTTAAATGTATACAGAATTATCAGGATTATGAATACCAGGGCATTTACCCAGAAGGGGATGTTCCACGCATCAAAAACAAATATCTGTAATACATTAATAACCAGAAACATCCTGAGGGAAGCGCCAAGGGTTCTTGATATTATAAAGAAACCTGCCCCTGTCTTATATGACCAGAAACCAAATCGTTTTTCAAGGTAGGTATATATAGACGTGAGTTTTAACCTGTAATAAAGTGGCAATAAGACTGTAGCTATTAAGAAATAACCGACAAGATAACCAAGTACAACAACCATATAGCTGAACTGGGTTTCTGAAACCCATCCCGGGACAGACATAAAAGTGACACCTGAAAGGGAGGCTCCTATCATTCCGTATGCCACAATAAACCAGGGCGATTTCCTGTTTCCGATAAAAAATGACTGGCTATCGGCTTTTCTTGCAGTGATCCATGTTACTAAAAATAACAGGGCTGTATATGCAATAAAGATACTAAGTATCAGTATCGGCGACATAATCCTTAATATTAACCTGCAAGGATAACAAAAAGAATGGAAGGCAAAAAATGCATTGGTCATGAAAAACCACCAATAATTGGTTTAATTTTGTCTAAAACCATTTATTATGAGTTATACCGAGTTTCCTTCGAGGCTACTTGAGAATGCAGTAAATGAGTTTACCTCATTGCCCGGTATCGGGAGAAAGACAGCATTTCGTCTTGTAATGAACCTGCTGAGAAGAGATCCCGCCGAGGTAAAGAAATTTGGTGAAACACTTCTTAAACTTCATGAGGCGATCCATTACTGTAAGATCTGCCATAATATTTCAGATGAAGAAATCTGTAGTATTTGCAGTGATG
>CAZOZU010000372.1:0-2804 GCA_964584355.1 uncultured Rikenellaceae bacterium | reverse complement strand
TGAAGGCATCATCACAGAAAAGAAAATAATCAAGAATGATGCCATAACGGGGTGCATTTTTTATGACATATCTGACATATTCAGGATCAGTAAGCTGTACTGCCAGTAGCAATCCCATGCCTCTTATCTCTTTTATCAGCTGATGATCAAGTTCCCTTTTAAAAAGTGCCGATTTAGCTTCACATTTGTCGATCAGTTTCTCCTCCATGATAACTTTAAGTGAAGCGAGTCCCGCTGCACAACATACCGGGTGTCCTCCGAAAGTTGTAATATGTCCCAGCTGAGGCTCCGCAATAAGAGCTGACATAATCTCTTTAGATGAGATAAATGCTCCCAGGGGCATTCCTCCTCCGAGAGCTTTTGCCAGTACCATTATATCCGGTATCACGTTAAACCTGTTTATGGCAAACATGAATCCAGTTCTTCCAAAGCCTGTCTGAACCTCGTCAAAAATAAGAAGGGCTCCATTTTCTGAACATCTTCGTCTTATTTCTTCAAGATAACCCTCTGCCGGTAATATGACACCTGCCTCACCCTGTATCGGTTCTATGATAACACAAGCCACAGAACTGTTTATTTCGTCGAGTGCCTGAAGATCGTTGAAATCAACCTGTTGTGTATCAGGCAGTAAAGGCTTAAAGGCTGTACGGTATTTTTCACTTCCCTGAACACTCAGCGCACCATGTGTACTGCCATGATAAGCGTTACTGAAATAGATGATCTTGCTTCTTTGTGTAAATCTTTTCGCCAGTTTCAGGGCTCCCTCTATTGCTTCACTTCCCGAGTTGACAAAATAACAGGTATTAAGGGATTCAGGTAACAATGATATGATGAGATCAGCATATTTCAGCTGTGGACTCTGTATAATCTCGCCATATACCATCAGATGCAGGTATGCATCTGCCTGTTCTTTTACAGCAGCAATAACACATGGATGTCGGTGGCCTGTATTGCTTACTGATACTCCCGATATAAGGTCAAGGTATCTTTCGCCTGAAGGGCCATACATATATACACCTTCAGCTCTTGTTATCTCAAGCATAAGTGGTTCGGAAGATGTTTGTCCTAGGTGGAGAAGAAAAAGCTGTCTGTTTGTAAGCATCTGAAAATAAGGAAATTATCTGGCCATAACATTTATATCGTTCAGAAGAGTATCTCTGAATGATTTACCGACGGGGATACTCTTCAGTGTATCTCCGACCATCAGATCGAGTGAGTTTTCCTTTATAGCCTGAATCATGCTCTTGTTAATTATATAAGATCTGTGTACTCTGATAAAGATTCCCGAGGGCAGCTGATTCTCAATGGCTTTCATGGTAAAGTGTATTGTGAACCGGTCATCTTCGGTGATCAGCGTAACATAGTTTTCAAGAGCTTCTATATATATTATATCTTTCAGTTTAAGCTTAACGAGTGATGAACTTTTCTTGATGAATATCTCCTCGTCGCCGGTATTTGCTGCCTCCTTATGTGAAAAGTATCTGATTGTTTTATCAATGGCTTTACAGAATCGTCCGTATGAAACGGGTTTAAGCATATAGTCCACCACATTAAAATCGAAAGCCTGTACAGCATATTCTTCAGCGGCCGATACTATTATTATGTTGGGAGGGTAGTCAAGACTGCCAATAAAGTCGAATCCATTCATCTCTGGCATCTGGATATCGAGCAGGACAAGGTCAATATCCTGGCGTTCGGTAAGTATGTTACGTGCTGCGACTGAATCATTGTAAACACCTATCAGGTTAAGTGTGGTTGATTTTTTCACATAACCCTCAAGGATTTTACAGCTCATCTTATCGTCATCAACAATGATACAGTTCATCCATTAAGAATTAGGCCAGGTTAATAATTTCAAAAATAATAAAAAAACTATCATAAATTTTATTAGCCGGATTTAAGTTGGATTTCTAATGTTTTTTCTTTTTCGGTTGTGAATAAAGGAGTGGGATTTTTAAAAATTAAAACATATATTAATAAAAAAGGGGTGAACTAACACCCCTCAGCAATCTCATCATCAAAGATTAAAGACCTTTGTCGAGAGCAGGAGCAGCTTTGAATTTAACGACCTTCTTGGCAGGAACGTTAAGTTTTGCACCGGTACGTGGATTACGTACTACTCTTGCACTTCTTTTGGTTACTTTAAATGTGCCAAGACCTGGAAGCTGGAGCCTCTGGCCTTTTTTCATAGCTTTTCCCACTGATGCTACAAATGCATTCAGAGCGTTACCTGCATCCTTAATTGTAAGGTCTGCATCTTTTGCAATAGAAGCTACTAAATCTTTTTTTGTCATAATAACTAGAATTAAAGGTTAGACCATTTTTGCATATTAAATACAAATTTATTCTATTTATATTCATATGCAAATTTATTTTGTCGATTTTCCTCAAATAGTGCGGATTTTAGGTTAAAATACCCATTTTTCTTGATAAATAATGTTTTTATTGTTAAAACCGCTTATCCTCATCAATTCATTGGATGAGAATGGTAAACCCTCAAATTTTATTCACATTCTGTTAATAAAATTATTAATAAGCTGATATATAACATCTTACACAATACCGAGAGATACAAATGCATTAAAATCAAAAAAGCATTATATTTGCGGCGGATCAGCCTTTACCACCACCTTCTCCGCCAGTTGGCGGATTCGGTGGTCAAAGAAAGCTACGGTGTATGAAAGGAGAAATGGTCCCGCTACGCCGAAGCTTCGCGGTATAGACGCCGTGGCAAATGCGGCAGTATTTTATATAGAGGAGAAATGGCAGAGTGGTCGAATGCGGCGGTCTTGAAAACCGTTGTC
>CAZOZU010000371.1:0-2816 GCA_964584355.1 uncultured Rikenellaceae bacterium | reverse complement strand
CTAAGGCAGTCTCCTTCGGAGAGGCTCTCGATCCTAAATTCAAAGAATATCAGGCACAGGTTGTAAAGAATGCTTCAGTAATGGCACAGGCATTTATAGATAAAGGCTATAAGGTCATATCAAATGGTACCGATAATCACCTGATGCTCATTGACCTTAGAACTAAATTCCCGGATATTTCCGGTAAAAAGGTAGAAAACACACTCGTTCAAGCACATATTACTGTGAATAAGAACATGGTGCCTTTCGATACCCGCTCACCTTTTCTTACTTCAGGACTTAGGATTGGTACACCCGCAATTACAACCAGGGGGATGAAGGAAGAACATATGGGAACTATTGTTGAGCTTATCGATGAAGTAATTAACAATATTGAGGATGAATCAGTAATATCAGCAGTAGAGGAGAAGGTTGTAAATCTCATGAAATCATACCCGCTTTTCTCAATGTAAAAAATAAAGCTGCAAATATTTTATTATGAATATGTTTTTTTAGTAATTTTACATCAATCCGTTGTAAGTAAATTTCAATAATGGATAACAAAAAATTAATTTTCGTTGTAGATGACGACCCCTTTATTAACACTTTAGTTGTTAAGAGGTTATCTTCCGATGAGTATGAACTGGAAGCATTTGAAACAGGGGAGGATTGTCTTGAGGCACTTAATAAGAATCCTGATCTGGTGATCCTTGACTATCTGTTTGTCAATAAAAAACGTGAATTTATGAACGGATCACAGGTGCTGGAAAAGATCAAGGAATTGAAACCCAATACTCCTGTTATCATGCTTTCGGGACAGGATAAAGGTGAAGTGGTTTTAGAGCTGGCTCGAAAAGGGATTGATAATTATGTCATCAAAGACAATAACCTCATTACTAACCTGCACGATGCGATAGAAGAGGTTTTAAAAGAATAGCCTGATTATTCTACCTGAGTATAAAATTGTAAGTTATTGTACCTTTCTGGACGATGGGAGCATCCTGCTTAACTTCAAATTGAGCTTTCAGTGCTGCCTCTTTAGCAACTTTCAGTAGGTATTCATCGAGAGTACTTGAACCCTTGATACCCGGTACAGCCTGTATTACTTTTCCAGATCTGTCGACACTTACTTCCACGACAACTTTTCCTTCACCCTGGTAGTCATATTCAGGAAGGGGTAATTTTTGGAATCCCCGTCCTGCCAGGTCATATGATATTCCACTGTTACCTGTTCCACCTCCCTCACCATGATAAGATGAGTCGACAGAACCGGATGGAACCCCCTGGTTACCCTCACCACCGGCAATTCCTTCGGAAATTGTTGTTGTACCTGCATTCTTTGAATCCTCCAGGGCCTTCTTTGTACGATCCATAATCTCAGCCTGCCTCTTTTGTTCGGCTTCAATCCTCTTCCTTTCAATCTCCTCCTGTTCTTTACGTATTCTTTCTGATTCCTCCTGTTCCTTCCGTATTCTTTCTGCCTCCAGTTGTTCCATTCTCTTTCTTTCAGCTTCCGGGTCAACTTTCTTTACTTCAGGCGCCTCCTCATCATCCTGTGTAAGTAGTGGTTCTTCATCTGTGACAACCTCTGGTTCTGAAGATGGAGGAGGCGATACCTCTTCCTGAAATGCCGGGGGAGATGGTTCAATCGTACCCAGCCCTGTTTCATCGGTGCCAAAGTTGACAATTATCCCCTCTTCAAATTCGGGTGGTGGAGGAACCGAGAAACCCAAAATCATGCAGAGTACCAGTGCAATAAGATGTATCAATATTGTACCGGTAATACCTTTCTTTCGTTCTGAAGGAAAGTTATAAAGATCGTTATTTTGGTGTGGTTGCAATTATTAGTTTATAATTGTTTGCTTGTGCTATATTCAATACCTGTACAACGCTTTCAAACGGTACTGTTTTATCGGCATGAAGCGAAATATATGTGTCGGGATTACTTCCAAGCTTCTGTTTTAAGACCGCTTCAAGCTCTGTTAATGTTACCGGCTGTTGTTCGACAAAATATCTCTGGTCAGCCGTTATTGAAACGGTTGTCTGAGGTTTGGCCGAGGTCTGGGCACTTCCCTTAGGAAGAAGAAGTTTCAATGCTGTAGGATGTACCAGTGTTGATGTTAACATGAAGAATATCAATAAGTTAAATACAACGTCGGTCATTCCGGTCGAACTGAAACTTATACTGATCTTATTTCGGTTAGCGATTGCCATTTTAACTGTTTGTTTTTACAGGTTCATTTAAAATGTCCATAAACTCAGTCAGTGTTGCCTCAAGTCTGAAAACCACTCTTTCAACCCTTACTACCAGGGTGTTATATGCAAAATAACCCAGAATACCCACAATAAGTCCTGCGGCGGTAGTTATGAGTGCTGTATAAATTCCACCTGAGAGCAGGGAGACCTCGATATTATTTCCGGCCTGAGACATAGCATAAAAAGATTGTACCATACCGATTACAGTTCCAAGGAATCCGAGCATTGGTTCTGCGCCGGATATAGTTGCAAGTGTCGGAAAACTCTTTTCAAGCTTTGCAATTTCAAGCTTACCGACATTTTCGATGGCTGTAGTGATATCCTGTAATGGCCTTCCAAGCCTTGATATACCTTTTTCCACCATTCGTGCAGCGGGACTGTCGGTGGATCGACACAGGGCCAGTGCTGCTTCAATCTTTCCATCATGGATATAATCCTTGATCCTGTTCATGAAGTTCTGGTCCTTCCTGGTGGCTTTTCTTATGACATAATATCTTTCAATAAAGATATATGCTGCAACAAAGGATAGAAGTATGATAGGTATCATCATCCATCCTCCCTTGATAGCGAAATCAAGTATC
>CAZOZU010000370.1:0-2816 GCA_964584355.1 uncultured Rikenellaceae bacterium | reverse complement strand
TTTGAAGGATGCAAGGAAAGAGGATACAGCGAAAATATAGTAACACGAATATGGACCGACTGGGAAGCTTTTGCACAATATGCCTTTAACAAATCACATTCTACCTGCTATGCTCTCATAGCTTATCAGACCGGATATCTGAAAGCTCATTTCCCTGCTGAATTTATGGCTGCTGTACTAAGCCGTAATATCAACGATATAAAAAAGATTACCACTTTTATGGATGAGACACGACGTATGGGAATGGATGTCCTGGGACCAGATGTCAATGAGAGCCATTTAAAGTTCACGGTAAACAAAGAGGGCAATATACGTTTTGGCCTGTGTGCAATTAAAGGAGTTGGAGAAAATGCTGTACTTCAGCTTATTGAAGAGAGGGAAAAGAATGGTTATTATAATGATATCTATGATCTCGTAGAAAGGGTCAACCTTAACTCATTGAACAAAAAGGCTCTGGAGGCGATGGCTGTTGCCGGTGCATTAGACTGCTTTACCACAATTTCAAGATCACAATATTTTGCACTCGACAAAAAGGGTTCAAGTTTTATAGAAAGCCTTATCCGATACGGGAATAATGCCAAGACAATTAAAACTGCGAGCAAACAGACTCTTTTTGGTGAAAGTGATGGTTTTGATATGATAAAACCCGAACCTGTAGAATGTCCTGACTGGCCTAAACTTGAAAAACTAAACCGCGAAAAAGAGGTAATCGGCATCTACCTTTCATCACATCCTCTCAATGATTTCCGGCTTGAGATAAATACCTTCACAACAACAACACTGGCAGAACTGCAAAATCTAAGAGAATATCTTGACAGAGAGGTTATCGTTGCAGGTATAGTTACAGAAACAAAAAACGGGACCGGGAAAAACGGTAAACCATATGGATCTTTTATACTTCAGGATTATTCGGATTCATTCAGATTTATATTATTTGATAAAGATTATGTCGATAACAGTAAATTCCTTACAACAGGATATTATTTACTTATACAAGGAAGAGTGCAGAAAAGAAGATACCGGGATGATCAGCTGGAATTCGGCATCAGGAAGATAAACCTTCTTTCCAGTGTGAAAGATGAACTTATAAAATCTGTTACATTAAAGATCAATATCGAGAATATTAATGAGGAGATGATAAATGAACTTAAAGATCTTATCAGGGAAAACAAAGGCGAAACGGAATTGAAATTCCTGTTTCTCGATAAGGAAGATAAAATTTCACTTCCAATGTTTTCAAGAACAATCCGGGTAAGACTTAATAATGACCTTATTTCTTACCTTGATGATCATCCGGGGATTGAATTTAAAGTTAATTAATTATATTTGCGGACTAACTTTTTATATAAAAACATAACACTATGGCTTTAGAGGTTGATGATAAAAACTTTGATGAGATTGTATTAAATTCTGATAAACCTGTTATTGTTGATTTTTGGGCTGAGTGGTGTGCTCCCTGTAGAATGATAGTGCCGATTCTGGAAGATATATCACAGGAATATCCGGGGAAAGTAGTGATAGCAAAATGTGATGTTGATAATAGTCCTCAGGTAACTACTAAATATGGTATAAGAAATATACCAACGGTTCTTTTTTTCAAAGATGGTGATGTTGCAGACAAACAGGTAGGTGCTGTTCCGAAAGATAATTTTATTACAAAGCTTAATGCATTATTATAAGAAATAGTATTATTCTGGATAGCCGTACAGATAGCTGTGACGGCTATTTTTTAAATTTTCATATATGACAATCTGTGTATTTGCTTCTTCAAGCAGCAGGGTAAACAACGAGTTTGGAATAGCTGCAGCCAGGTTGGGATCACTTCTGGCACAATCAGGAATGGATATTGTATATGGAGGTGGGGGAATAGGTCTTATGGGTAAGTTTGCTGATGCTGTAATTGAAAACAGGGGAAAAATAACCGGTGTAATACCATTGTTTATGAAAGAAGAAGGATGGGGTCATAAGGGATTGACAAAAATGATAATAACTCCCGATATGGGTGAAAGAAAAAAAACATTGTTTTCAATGTCTGATGCCGTTGTGGCACTGCCAGGTGGTGTGGGAACACTTGAAGAACTTACGGAAGCTATTACATTAAAACAACTCAGTCTTTATGACAGACCGGTAATTATACTCAACACCCTCGGATTTTACAGGTCTTTTTTTGATTTCCTCAACAATATGATTGAGACTCATTTCCTTAGAAATGAACATAAAGGAATATGGGAAATTGCCGATACACCTGAAGAGGTTATTACTGCTCTTAACAGGAAAGACAGAGGTAATGAAGAGTGGCGTAGAATTGCCAAAATCTGAAATCAGGGTATTTTTGTACCAATGAACACAATATCGTCTACCTGTGGAAGGTCTCCTCTCCAGTCGAGAATCTCCTTTTCAAGTTTATTCCGCTGTTCTGCCATTGGGAGATTATAAATTTCGGCAAGTAGTTTTTTAACATTCCCCGATTTATATTTTTTTGCTTCAGCAGAGCCAAACTGATCTGCATAACCATCAGAACACATATAGATCATATCTCCCGATTTGATATCAACCTGCTGATTCAAAAATGTCTTCTTAGCTTCTATTGATGACATACCTATAGGAAACCTGTCACCTTTATATGTTATTACTTCTCCATCCCTTACGAGATACAATGGATTATATGCACCTGCATATTCAAGAGTAGACTCTTTTCTGTTAAAAGCTACCAGGGCAAGGTCCATGCCATCGTTTATTGTCTCTTCCTGCCTCTGCATCAGAGCCTTAACAACTTCAACGTTCAGCTGGTCAAGGATTGCTCCGGGTCGTGTTAT
>CAZOZU010000369.1:0-2826 GCA_964584355.1 uncultured Rikenellaceae bacterium | reverse complement strand
TTTTGCAGATCAAAAAAAACATGTTTTCTTTGCATCCGCATTTTAAAGTTCTTTATATGGTCCATTCGTCTAGTGGTTAGGACGTCAGGTTTTCATCCTGGTAACAGGGGTTCGATTCCCCTATGGACTACAATTTTATTAAGCCCTTTCAGGGCTTTACCACAAAGGGTAGCCCCGTAACTCCCGGTTTCACCGGGAGTCATTCCGATTCAGTCCTTTCAGGACTCTAGAAATCACCATCCGCTCCGAAGGAGCTTTATTTTATTCACCCCCGGTCCTATACTGGGGACCTGCCCCCAGCTCCGAAAGAGCTCAATACGACTAACTCCCGGCGCAAGCCGGGAGACCACAAATCCCAACTGCCTACAGCTCTGAAGGAGCTGAATATCATAAGATGGTAGGGTTCGTTGCATGCAACGAACCTTTATTTTAAATTTAATAATGAATTAAATAGACCTCTGAGGGGAAGAAAAGGAGTAAGTGTGCCTCCTGCGTCACGACTTCGGAGGCCGGAGGAAGGGGGGAATCAATTCCCTTGACTCAATTTTGCCAGTATTATGACAATCTGGTTTTTTAGTTCCGGAAGATCTTTTTTAATAATACCCCAGACAATATTTTCGTCAATAACATAATAGTCGTGAACCAGTATATTACGCAAGGCAATTATTTTCTGCCATCCGATTTCCGGATGATCAGCTTTTGTCTCACTTGTTATCCTGTTTGCTGCTTCACCTATTATCTCCAATTGTTTTACCGATGCAAATTTCTTTTCGGAGGATCCGGAAAATTCTTCAAATGTTATTTCCCGGGTGTAATTCTCAATTTCATGTATTGCATCAAGAATATGCTGCAGCCGGGCTTTATCGCTAATTCCTCCTCTCATAAATAAGGATTTTTTCTTTTTCCACGAAAGGACGGATATATCTGGAAAGAGCTTTATCAGAAACAAGGTCAACGTTTTTTCTTAAAAGATCAGCCAACTCTAATTGCATCTGAATGAACTCCATGCCTATCTTCTTTGAATAGTCAAGTTCAACGAGAATATCATAATCACTTTTAGTATCGGCATCTCCTCTTGCAAAAGATCCAAATACGAATGCTCTGAAGACAGGTTTGTCTTTAAAGTAATTCTGCAGGATACTTATATTTCGTTGAGATATGTTCATAATCTACAAATTTACAGAAAATTGCTTCATCCAACATCACCAACAAACAAATTTTTGCATTTAGTATAGTTTTAGTTTAACTTTGATAATGAAATAAATAGACACCTGATGCCAAGCATAATCGAAGGATATAATTACGACATCTTCATAAGCTATCGCCAGAAGGACAATAAAGGTGATGGCTGGGTTAGTGAGTTTGTGGAAGCTCTTAAAACTGAACTCGAATCAACATTTAAGGAAGAAATCAGTGTCTATTTCGATATCAATCCCCACGATGGTCTGCTGGAAACCCATGATGTGGATGAATCCCTGAAGGAGAAACTGAAATGCCTGGTCTTTATTCCTATAATTTCACGTACTTATTGCGATCCTAAAGCTTTTGCCTGGGAACATGAGTTCAAGGTATTTGTTGAACAGGCTTCTAAGGATCAATATGGATTGAAGGTAAAGCTGCCTAATGGTAATGTGGAAAGCAGGGTGCTGCCTGTTCAGATACATGACCTTGATGCTGAGGATAACCAACTTGTTGAAGATGAACTTGGAGGATATTTGCGAGGAATAGAGTTAATATACAAAGAACCAGGTGTAAATCGGCCTCTGAAACCGGATGATGATCCTAGGGAGAATATAAACAAGACTAATTATAGAAATCAAATTAACAAGGTGGCTAATGCCATAAAAGAAATTATCCAGGGATTGAGAAAAGAACCTTTGGCCTCTGGAATTGTCCAAGAAGAAAGTGTGTCAACCAGTGAAAAACAAACCATTCAGGAAAAATCGATTGTAGTCCTGCCATTCACAAATATGAGCGCTGATCCGGAACAGGAATATTTCTGTGATGGTATAACAGAAGAGATCATTAATGCCCTTGCAAATGTCGGGAATTTAAAAGTTATTGCCCGTACTTCTTCTTTTGCTTTCAAAGATAGATATGAAGATATACGTGAAATAGGGAGGAAACTTGATGTTGAGACGATTGTTGAAGGTAGTATCCGTAAGGCTGGTAACAGAATTCGTGTCACAGCACAGCTTATTAAAGTCGCTGATGGTTCTCATCTCTGGTCGGAAGCATATAATCGTGAAATGAAAGATGTATTTGCTATACAGGAAGAAATATCTCAGGCCATTGTAGACAATCTAAAAGTTAAACTTATAGCAGAGGAAAGTCTTGAAATGTTGAAACGTCATACTGAAAACCTGGAAGCTTATAACCTGTATCTGAAAGGGAACTACTATTGGCAAATGATGACAGCTGAAGGATTTAAAAAAGCCTTTGAACAATTTGAGCAAGCATTACAAAAGGATCCGAACTATGCATTGGCTTATACTGGACTGGCATCAATCTACGTAGCGAGCTCTTATTATGGGAATATGCGACCAAAAGAAGCATATCCTAAAGCAATTGAATTCCTGAATATGGCTCTTAAGATTGATAATACCAATACGGAAGCCCTAATTTCCCTTGGATTTATCAATTTTAACTATTACTGGAATTGGAAGAAAGCAGAATTGAATTTTAAACAAGCACTTCAGAAAAATCCTAATTCAACCATGGGTCATTTATATTATTCAATGTTTTTGACATGCATTGGGCGCCACGAGGAAGCCATTTCTGAAGCAAAAAAAGCACAGGAACTTGATCCCCTTTCATTATATACAA
>CAZOZU010000368.1:0-2835 GCA_964584355.1 uncultured Rikenellaceae bacterium | reverse complement strand
GGCTCTTCCCTCCGCCAGTTGGCTGAAGGAAGGGGGCTTAAATGGTGGTAGATCTGAAGCTTCTCCCTCCATGCGTCAGCAGGGAGGGGGACGGGAGGGGGTGGGTACATGAGGCTCAAGAAAAGGATCAAGAGGGAGCGTACATGAATAAAACCTGATTCTCAAATCTTATTTTTTCTTCCTCCTGACTCTGCTCTTATCCACAGGAAACCCATCCTTTCTCCAGGCCATAATTCCACCTTCAAGGTTATAGACCTTTTTAAAGCCCAGTTCACAACATAATTCAGCTGCACGTTTGCTTCGGTAGTCATCTGTACAATAAAGGAACAGGGCACAATCCCTGCTTATAGTATCGGCTGCCATGTTAAGGTCTTTAGAAGAGGGAGCATTTATTGCATCTTTGATCCTGTTGTGTCTGTATTCAAAAGGCATTCTGACATCAAGGATTAATGCCGGCTCGGAAATGAGATATTTAAGGTGAAAATCGTATGGTTCAACTGACTGATATTTAACAGTATCAGTCTCCTGTGCTGCAAGAGAAAACTGAATAATGAGGTAATATATTGCTACAAAAACCCGTTTCATATAGTAATCTAAATTCAGTTGTAAAAATAATCTTTTTAGGCTGAGTTGACCCCCTAACTCCTCTAATCCTTCCTGCGTTTTGTTGACCCCCCAACCTCCCGCTAGCGCGGGACTATAAACCCATAAGTAAATGGATTTCAATAGAATTTGGGGGTATTTTCCTTCGGGGGGCTAATAATTTAGATTAAATAATAATTTGTATATTTGATGGATCGCTGCTTTATCACTCATGAATATTAAGATAGATAGAAGAAATATGTTCTATTGTGCTGATTCAAAGACTTTTGAGACAGTTGCCCTGCTAAGAAAGAATATGATTCTAATAGAACAGCAGAACTTGAAAAATTCGGCATTAGAGTAATTCGATTCTCGAACGATCAGGTTATATTGGATTTGGATTCAGTCATAAAACAAATTCAACAAGAAATCAAAAAATCATCCCCCCCTTTAGGGGGGTAGGGGGGTTTTTTATTATCTTTGCCCGTTTCATATTAGTTTACAGCATAATAACATGACAAAAAGATTTCCTGAATATAAGAGTCTTGATCTTTCGAAAATAAACAAGGATATACTAAAGGTTTGGGATGATAATGATACTTTCCGATTAAGTGTACGTGAATTAAACGGGAAAGGTGAATTTATCTTTTATGAAGGACCTCCTTCGGCAAATGGCATTCCGGGAATCCATCATGTTATGTCACGTACCATTAAGGATGCAATATGTCGTTATAAAACCCAGTGCGGATATGAAGTAAAACGTAAAGCAGGTTGGGATACCCATGGTCTGCCAATAGAACTTGGAGTTGAAAAGGATCTTGGTATAACCAAGGAAGATATCGGTACAGAAAAAATATCGATTGTGGATTTCAACAATGCCTGCAAGAAAGATGTGATGAAATATACCGACCAGTGGGAGGATCTTACACGCAAAATGGGATACTGGGTAAACATGGACCATCCGTATGTAACCTACGATAACAGGTATATTGAAACTCTATGGTGGTTACTGAAACAACTTCATACAAAAGGATTTCTCTACCAGGGATATACTATTCAGCCATTTTCACCGGCAGCCGGAACGGGGCTCAGCTCACATGAACTAAACCTGCCGGGTTGCTACAAGGATATAAAAGACACAACCTGTATAGCGCTTTTTAAAGTTATCCGGGATGAAAAATCAGAATTTCTCTATAATCATATTGATACTCCCGATGTCCATATAATGGCATGGACAACAACACCCTGGACACTTCCGTCAAACACAGCCCTGGCAGTGGGGGAAGAGATAAAATATCTCAGAGTGAGGAGTTTTAATCCATATTCAGGAGAACCTGTTACTGTTGTTCTTGCAAAAGAGCTTCTTCATTCAATGTTTCCTGAAGCTAATGTTGGACTTCATTTCCCGGAATACAAACCCGGAGATAAGAGAATTCCTTATAAGGTGCTTGATGAATTTTTGGGGAATAAGCTGGAAGGCATTAGATATGAGCAACTTATAGATTGGGTTAAACCTGATGAGGGTGCCTTCAAAGTGGTTACCGGAGATTTTGTCACCATAGAGGAGGGTACAGGAATAGTACATATCGCACCGACTTTCGGAGCTGATGATTATAAAATATCAAAAGAATATGATATCCCACCCATGATGCTGAAAAGAAAAGACGGCTCAATGGGACCAATGGTTGATAAAAGAGGTTATATGGTACCTGTCTCAGATCTGGATGAAAATTTTATCAGGGAACGTGTTAATACTGATACATATAAAGATTTTCAGGGGAGACCTGTAAAAAATGAATATGACGAAAAAATTACCCCGGATAGCGACACTCTTGATGTAGACATTGCCGTGATGCTGAAACAGACGGGGAAGGCCTTCAGGATTGAAAAACAGGTTCACAGCTATCCTCATTGCTGGCGTACCGACAAGCCAGTTCTTTATTACCCGATGGATGCATGGTTTATACGTACAACGGCATTCCGTGAACGTTTGATAGAGCTGAACAGCACAATTAACTGGAAACCTCAGTCAACAGGTACAGGCAGATTCGGCAAATGGCTCGAGAATCTTGTAGACTGGAACCTTTCCAGATCACGGTTCTGGGGAACTCCGCTTCCAATATGGCTGACAGAAGACGGTGAGGAGGAAAAATGTATAGGGTCGGCAGAAGAGCTGAAAGCGGAGATAGAAAAATCAATGAAAGCCGGTTTTATGAAAAAAAATCCACTGGCAGATTTTGTTCCGGGGGATAA
>CAZOZU010000367.1:0-2865 GCA_964584355.1 uncultured Rikenellaceae bacterium | reverse complement strand
TCCTCCGGCAACCAGCATAATAAGAATCTGGTAATGCAGAGCTATTGAAAATTTTTTCTTCACCATGCTGATTCAAATAATTTTTAAAGAAAATTAAACTATATGATAATTCCTCTCAAACCAGATTTTTTTTTCAGATTACTGTGATTTGTAAGATTTAAATATTTCAGAGAAGAGTAGGGGATGTTAATGAAAATTCAATTCTGACGAGGTTATATATTCATAATCACATTACATCTGTCAATGTAAGTATCAAAAATGCAAATATTACAATTGTAAAGCACGATTTATAGTTAAAATTACAGATGTAACTAGGAAAATATACAATACATGATTACAAATGTAATTTTTATGATAAAATCTATTTATATTTTATAAAGTACAGTATTCCAGCCCTATAGCAGACATTATTTTGAATAAAAGGATTACAATAAACACATGTTATTACTAATATATTTGTTATTAATTTAGAATTTGAATATAAACTACAGTGTACCAGGACTTAATAAATCTAAACTATAGCAATACATCCGTAAAGCATATTTGCAACAACCAGATAATAAGCATTATACAATACAATAATTTATTAGACGAGGGTGAAATAAGCGATGTGGTTACAAATGTAATTAAATAAAATTACAGATGTAAATAAATAATAATTTACATTTGTATTAAGAGATTTTTTATATGAAAGAGAGATTAAAGGAATTCTTAAGAGCGGAGAATAAAAGTTCTGCACAGTTGGCAGAAGAAATAGGTGTTCAGCCATCAGGTATATCACATATTTTATCTGGACGAAACAAACCAAGCCTTGATTTTGTATTAAAAATGCTTGAAAAATATTCTTTTATATCAACTGAATGGTTTCTGTTTGGCAAAGGTGACATGTATAAGGATGAATCAGTACAAAAGTTGTTCGAAGATTCTATGGAAAACAATGAAATAAGTAAAGATATTGTAAATCAAACTGTTGATAAATCAGAAAAAAAGACTGATGATTTATATACAAGGAGTTCGGGAAATAAGGTTGGAGAGGGTAAACAGAAAATTGAAAAAATAGTCTGGTTCTACAGTGATAACAGTTTCCGTGAATATAAACCGGAAGCGGAGTGATCTTTTATTTTCCCCTTGCTCTTATTATTTCATCAATTACAGGGTAACAATAGTCATCATACCAGTTCGATACCATAAAATCATAGCCGTTAAAATTCATTGTTGATATAACAACTGCCTGTACATCAGGAAAGTACTCAAAACGGGTATTATATCCGAAAATTGCTCCGCTATGACCATAGGCAATACCTCTGGGGGTTTGTGTAATAAATAAGCCCAGACCATAATGGCCTCCGGAAACCGGTGTAGACATCAGCTCAAATGTTGAGTAATCATCGAATAGCTCTCCATTTACCAGGGCAAGCATAAAAACAGAGAGATCATGTACTGTGCTTACTATTCATCCTGCTGCCCAGGCCTGGCTGCCATGATAATCAGTACCATCAAAACCCCTGGTATAGCCGTGTACAACGTTTTCGTCATCACCGGTTATACCATAGTCGAAAAGATATGTATTTGAAAGGTTAAGTGGCGTACATATATTTGTTTCAAGCACTTCATGGTATGTTTTACCCGTAACTTTTTCAATTACCAGTCCCAGTATATTAAAATTGGAATTTCTGTATGCATACAATGTACCCTGTGTAAATTCAGGGTCACAATCTGTAAAGAGATATTTCATACGGATATCCTGTGTAATTATATCGGTATACCAGTAGTCATCAAAGAAAGTAGTGGATGAAATATTGGAAATGCCGCTACGGTGGCTTAGCAGATGCCGTATTGTTACATTTCTGAACTTATCAATTTTAGGGTGATTCCCCTCATCCAGATTAAGATAATCATTAAAGGGCGAGTCCAGATCGACCAGTCCCTTTTCCCATAGTTGAAGGATCATCACAGAAGTAAACATTTTTGTGGCACTGGCAATCCTGAACATGGAGTTTGTATCTATAGCATCAGATCCCAGGCTGTCAGCAACTCCTGAATATGAATACCAGGTAGTAAAGCCTTCAGCAGCAATACAACTTGCATGGCCAAGCATTTCGGTCTCCTCCGTCGTATAATTGTAAACAGGTATAAAACTGCTAAACAAATCCTGTAGTACCTGAGTATCTAGCTCATTATCTTCTTGTTTTGAACATCCTTGAAATACCAGGATCATTACGGCAATAAATACAAAATGCCATATACAATATTTATAGACTGTTCTGTTCAGGAAATTCTTCATTTCTTGCATCCCGGGTTTATATTTGTTGTATTCTTTACTTCTAATCTACAAATTAATGAATTTTGCAAATATGTTATGTATCAATTCTGAATAATATTTTCAAATTAAATGTTTCAGGATTATTTTATGATGTTCTTTAATAAATATATCTTTACGGTAAACATCAAGAGATGGGTAAACGCATCGAATTTCTCAAAATTATTGATAATCAGAAATTAAACCAGGATTCATTTATTCTTGAGCTTTCCGGGAAGGAAAAACTGCCTGAGATCCTGCCAGGACAGTTTGCAGAAGTAAAAGTGGAGGGAAGTCCTGAAACCTTTTTACGCAGGCCATTTTCGGTTCATGATATCAATTATGGAGAGAATACAATGAAATTTCTTATTCAGGTAGCAGGAAAGGGAACAGAAGCTCTTTCTAAGCTTGAAATAGGAGATAAGCTTAATGTTATATATCCACTGGGAAACTCATTCAGTTTACCGGATCTAAACCAGAGGGTTCTTCTTATCGGAGGAGGTTGTGGCGTGGCTCCGTTATTATTTATGGGCAGATATCTTAAAGAAAATGGCCATACTCCTGAC